>CAYPGE010000008.1:0-59541 GCA_964409865.1 uncultured Pirellulaceae bacterium | reverse complement strand
CAACAAGATCGCCAGAACACAGGCCATGTAGATCAATCCGTCCTGCCAATTGGTGATGATCGCACGGCGGACCGGCATGGCCTCCAAGGTGGGTATCCACCCCACCGCTCCGGCGAAGAAGGTCGATAGACACGTGATCAGAAACAGAATCAAGGGCAGTTTCTTGCGGCGACGCCGGACGGGCCGCCTGTCATAAACTCCCTCTTTCTGTGGAGTTGTCATCGCCGCTGGCCGTTCCACGAATTCGGCCAACACGTAATCGTCGTCGTTGAGATCAACGTCGGCTGGTCTTTCGGGAGTGTTTTCGCGTGTATCCATGAGCGCAAGATACACGGTGAGAGCCGTTCAGGCCACCGGACACTTCGGCTTGGCTCTGGCGGGAACAAAAGCTATCATGTTTGTTCTAAACACCGTCGATTCGAGACTTCGGCTCCGTGGCAGCAGGTGGCATCATGAGTGATTTCCGCATCGAGCGGGATTCGATGGGCGAAGTGCAGGTTCCCGCCCAGGCGTACTATGGCGCGCAAACCCAACGCGCGGTAGAGAACTTTCCGATTTCGGGCTGGACGTTGCCGCCGGCGTTGATCCACGCCCTGGGGCTGGTGAAATACGCCTGCGGCATTGCCAATCGAGACTTGGGGAAGTTGACCGGATCCGGCAAGAACCCGCTGAACGATACCCAGGTGGCGGCGATGTTGCAGGCTTGTCGTGAGGTCGCTGACGGGATCCACGACGGCGAGTTTCCGGTGGATATGTTCCAAACCGGCTCCGGCACCTCCAGCAACATGAACGTCAATGAAGTGATCGCCAACCGGGCGATCGAAATCCTGGGCGCCGACCGCTTCCGGCCCGAAAAGGCCGTTCATCCCAACGATCACGTGAACATGGGGCAGAGCACGAACGATATCTTCCCCACGGCGATCCATGTGGCGGTGGCCATGGAAATCAAGAACGACCTGGTCCCCGCGCTGCAGCGATTTGCGGACACGCTGTCCCACAAGGCCAAGGAGTGGGACGGCATCATCAAAATCGGCCGCACGCACCTGATGGACGCCACCCCCTTGCGGCTGGGCCAGGAGATCGGCGGCTTGGCCCGCCAGTTGGAGCTGTCCATTCAACGGGCTCAGCAGGCGCTGCAGGCCGTGCTGGAGTTGCCGGCCGGCGGCACGGCCGTCGGCTCCGGGATCAACACGCATGGCGAGTTCGGCAACCGCGTCGCGGCGGCGCTGGCCGGGGAAACGGGAATCCCGTTCGTCGAGGCAGCGAATCACTTTGAAGCCAACGCCCAGCGGGATGCGTTGGTCGCCTGCCACGGCCTGTTGCGGACCATCGCCACCACGTTGTTCAACGTCGCGAACAACATCCGCTGGCTGGGTTCCGGCCCGCGGTGCAGCTTCTTCGAGGTCGTCTTGCCCGACCGCCAGCCCGGCAGCTCGATCATGCCCGGCAAGGTCAATCCGGTGATGTGCGAGAGCATGATGCAAGTGGCGGCGCGGGTCATGGGCAACGATCAGACGCTGACGATCAGCGGAGCCGCCGGAGGGCAATTCCAGTTGAACATCATGATGCCGATCATGGGGCAGGCGGCGCTGGAGAGCATTCGCCTGATGGCCGCCGCCTCGCGCGCCTTCGTCGATTTTTGTGCGGAAGGGCTGGAAGCGAATCCCGACGCGTGCGAGGCGTCGGTCGAAAAGAGCCTGTCCATGGTCACCAGCCTGAATCCTTACATTGGCTACGAGGCCGCCGCCAAGCTGGCCAAGGACGCCTTTGCCACCGGCAAGACGATTCGCGAATTGTGTCGCGAGACCGGCATCCTGCCCGAAACGACGCTGCAGGAGGCGCTGGATCCCATGCGCATGACCGAACCGCAAAGGTAGCGAAGTCGAAACGTGCAAGAGTCGAAAAGTCGAAGAGTCGAAAAGTCGAAGAGTGCAAGGGGTGAAAAGTCCGAGAGGCCTGAGGTTGAGAAGCTGGAGGAGAAGGAGTCGCTTGTGATAACGGAGTGCGCCGCTGGCCGGATGATATGGGGCGTCTTGCTCGTTGCGTCCTTCCTGGGATGGAGACACGCGGCACTGGGCCAGGAGCCGGCGGCCGAACCCCGGTCGCCGGAATCCTTGCTCCGCGAAGCGTACGCCAAAACAAAAACCGCGTCGAACGCGGCGGCCTACGATCAGATCATCGACTTGTGCCAGCAGGCTCAGCAAGCCAAGCCGTCCGCGGAGGTGGCCGCGTATGCCAACCAATTGGCGGCTTGGGCCCATAATCGCCGCGGCGAAGCCTCCGCCGACCGAGCCGAGGAATTGGCCAAGCAGGACCAGCGGACGAAGGCCGCCGAGTTGGACGCGCAGGCCCTGGCCGATTTCGAGACGGCGATCAAGTTGGACGCCACGAACTGGAAGGCCCTCCACAACCGCGCCGTCAGCCGAGCCTTGGCCGGGCGAACGGACGAAGCCTTGGCGGATTTACGCCGCGTCGTGGAATTGAAAGCCGATTATGCCAATGCCTGGTTCAACATCGGCGAGATTCATGCCCAGCGGGGCGAGTACGATCAGGCGATTGCCAACTACGCTCAAGCCATCGAGATCAAGCCCGACGACGAGACCTGCCTGCGCAGGGGTCACGCTTACCGGCAACTCGGCAAGTTCCGCGAAGCTTTGGCCGACTATGACCAGGCTGCAAAACTGGCTCCGGACAAGCTCGAACCCCTGTTGCGGCGCGGAGACGTTCACCGCCGCCTCGGCCAATGGCAGTTGGCGGCCGAGGACTATCGGCGGGCGGTGGCCTTGGACCATCGTTCGGGCCGGGCCTACCAGAGTGCCGCGTGGTTTTTGGCAACCTGCCCCGTGGAACGCTATCGAAACGCCGAATTGGCCGTCCAGGCGGCAGAAAAGGCACTGGAACTAGACGGCGACGCCAACGTCAAATATCTTGATACCATGGCGGCGGCGTACGCCAACGCCGGTCAGTTCGAGAAAGCCTGCCAGACGCTCTCTCGCATCGTCGAGTCGGCGCCGGCGGAAGCGGAGTGGTTGCGACAACGGCTGGAACTGTATCGCAGGCACCAGCCGTATCGGGAACCGCAGTCGGCGGACGGAGCCGAACGCTGATTCCAGCTCGAAAGCGATGCGCCATGAAAGTCAGGGAAAACGAAGTCAGCGCAAACGAAACCGTGAACTTTGAAGAAACGGCGCCGTTGGACAGTCGCTTCTGTGCCCCCAAGCCGTTTCCCCTGGACATCGAGTTTGGTGCTTGCACGCACCTGGGCAATGTCCGCCGCAACAACGAGGACCACTTCGCCGTGATTCGGCGCGAGCGGTCCCGCAAGGTGCTGTTGACGAACATGCCGCCGGACGACCTCTCGTTGCACGACGACGTGTCCCACCTGATGATCGTCGCCGACGGCATGGGGGGCGCGGCCTTCGGCGAGTTGGCCAGCCGCTTGGCGCTGAAGACGGCAGACGAACTGGTCGGCAACGCGGGGCATTGGATTACGCGGCTGCGCGACATGGAGAGCCGGCAAACGGAGGACCGTATCCAAACCTATGCCAAAGTGATCCACCAGACGCTGTTGGAATACGGGCATTTGGATCCGCGTCTGACGGGCATGGGCACGACGCTGACCTGCGCCCATGTCCTCGGCGCCGACGTAATCATCGCTCACGTCGGCGACTCGCGCGCGTACCACTTCCACGACGGCCAGGTCCGGCAAGTCACGCGCGACCAGACCTTGGCCCAGGACCTGATCGATGCGGGCATGCCGCGAGAACAGACGACCCGCTTCCGTCATATCCTCACCAACTGTTTCGGCGGCGATGCACGCGACGTCGACACGGACGTGTACCAGTTTCAGGTGCAGGAAGACGACGCCCTGCTGTTGTGTACCGATGGCCTGTCCGACCTGATCGGCGAGGAGGAACTGGCTCAAATCTTGGCGTCTTCTGCCACCGCCCAAGAGGCCTGCGAACAACTGCTGCGGATCGCCTTGGACCGCGGCGGCAAGGACAACATCACCGTCGTGCTGGGCCGGTTTCGCACGGCCGCACAAGGGGCCGAGACTGTCTCGCCGCCGACGTGATGGAACTCAAACCAATTGCGACGGAACCTGAAACCCTAATCTTTCACCTAATCTTTCACCTAATCTCTTCTCTACTGTCTTGAAGCCGGGGGAGATTAGGTGAAAGATTAGGTGAAAGATTAGGGGCCTTTTGGTCCCAGCCATCTCAGAGTCGCCACGATTACAGATTCCTATGGGCTCGATTTACTTCCCAGCCGATCGCGGTCGCCCGTAGTCCCACCCAAGTCCCGCCCACGGATTCGCCCACCTTTGACAACCAGGCTCGCCATGACGAAGAACGGATCGTTTCGTGTCGTCGCTGCAGCGACGGTTCTCTTGTGCCTGTTGGTTGGCTCGGCGGCCGCTGAGGTCGTCATGACCAGCGAGCCGTTCAGCAACACGGATGCCGCGTTCCAGCAGTGTGCCGAACGGATCGCTCAGATCGACGGCCGCAACTTGCTGGCCAGACGGGGCGTGCGCGTGCTGGGCGACGGTTCGTTCGGTGACGCCCGCCTGCTGACCGACGGCCTGGCCGGCAGCCGTGGCGACGAGGGCCGCGTGTTCCTCAACGGCGCGCCGACGGTGGTCGCGTTCTACTTGGGCCAGCCCAAGACGGTCACCGAGATCGGCTTGTTCAGCTTCAACATCGATACGCGTGGCAACCAGGACTTCGAAGTCCGGCTGGCGGACAACAGCCAACATCCCGGCGTGAAGCCCGACTTCCGCAACTCGCCGGTGTTCAGTTCCGGGGACACCGTGATCGGCCCGAACGCCGGCGGTTGCTTCACCCGCTTGGCGGACAAGAGCGGCGGCCCGCTGGTGCCGGGCAAGGTCGATTGGGTCGAGTTCCGCATCTGGCGCACGCACACGGTGCAGGCGGGCGAGCCTGCCCGGACCGGCCGCGGCGGCGCCTCGGTGTATGTCGAATTGGCGGTGCTCGGTACGGCGGACGACGTGGTTCTGCCCTCGCCCGAAGAACGGGCTCGCCGCCAGGCACTGTCCAGCGTGCCCAAGGAGCCGGCGTACGAGCAGAAATCCACCGCCCGCGAGAGCCTGATTGCGGGGCGCGAAGCCATTCTGGACTGGGAGGCGGCGCTGGATCGCCTGGTTCTGCCCGACTTGGGCGTTTCGCTCGGGCCGTGGCACGTGCTGGGACCGGTGACCCGCGAAGACAAGACGGCCGCCGAGCTGGACAAGGCTGCGAAGGTCGATTTGACGCAGCGGTTCCAAGCCGCCGGCGGACGGGAACTGGCTTGGGAAAAACGGGACGATTGGAACGGCCGCACCTTGCTGGATCTGACCGGCTACCGCGGGGCAACGGAAAAGGACGCCGTGTATCTCTGCCGGAACGTGACCTTCGACATCCAGATCGAACGGAACCAGCTGCGTCTGCCGGTCAGCGGCAGTGGCGGTTGGGTGCGTTGGCTGCCGAAGCAACAGACGGTCGGACTGCGGGGACCGGTCGTGCCGCATGACCGCGATTGGGAACTGGAAGGCGATCCGGGCGAGTACCAGCTGTTGGTCCGCCTCGCGGCTGAGGCCGGCGGCCAGCGGCGTTTCTGGTCCTCGCTGGAACCGTCCGCCTCCCGCCCCGGCGCAGGCCCGTTGCACGACCGGGCCGCCCGCCGCCAGCGGCTGTTCCGGAAGGTCTGGGACGACTGTCCCGATCCGCTGGAACGGATGCGTCTGGACTGGGAAGCGGATGACGATTTCTGGACCAGCCGCGACCGACGGCGGCTGAACGATTGGCTGCCGGGCGAATCGGCGGCTTTCCTGCAGGCGAGGTACGTCGAAGGCATCTCCGGCCGAATGTCGGCGTTGAAAAGGGCACTGGCCGAGGAGACGGGTATTCGCTCCTTGGTCCTGCAGAAAAGAAGGGACGGGATCGCCGCGGTATTGCAGGCCGCGGAAACGGAACGGAAATCCGCGCTGGATCTGGCGGCGCTCCAGCAGCAGTATGAGCACCTGCGAGTGCTGGAAGAGATGATCGCCGTCGCCGGCCGGGTCCGGTCGCTACGGCTGGCGGTCGAGGACCAACGCGCTACGTTCCAGGACCGCTATCCGCGCGCGGCGGAGTTCCTGAGCCGCATCGCGGCCCTGGAACGGCAAGTGGAAGCCGCTTGGCAGGTTGTCTTGACGCGGCAACCCGCTGCGCTGGCGGCGCTCGTCGCGGTGAGCGACGCCGTCAAGACGGCGGGCAGCGAGATCCTCCTGGAAAACCCGGTGCTGGCGTTCGACAAGCTGCTGGTGGCCAAGGGCGGTCCCGGTTTTGCGTCGAATTGGGGCGGCGCCAACACGATCGGTAACTCGATCGTGCTGATCTCGCCGCCGCGGCCCGGCGGCCAGGAGACGGTCTTGTACCAGGGCCGAGTCAGCGATCTGGACTTGCACTGGGACGCGCGGCGGTTGCTGTTTTCCGACGGCCGTGCGATTTGGGAGATCGCCGTGGACGGCAGCGGGCTGCGCCGTGTGTCGAAGGAAGATCCGCCGGTCACGCACTACGACGCCTGCTACCTGCCGGACGGCCGCATCTGTTGCGTCTCGAACGCCTGCGAACAAGCGGTCCCCTGTACCGGCGGCGCCGACGTGGGCAACCTGCACCTGATGGACGCCGACGGCTCGAACGAGACCCGCGTGGCCTTCGATCAGGACCACAACTGGAACCCGACCGTGTTGAACGACGGCCGGGTGTTGTACTCGCGCTGGGAATACACCGATACGCCGCATTACTTCTCGCGGCTGCTGTTCCGCATGAACCCGGACGGCACCGGCCAGATGGAATACTACGGCAGCAACTCGTATTGGCCCAACGCCATGTACTGGCCGCGGCCGATCCCTGGCCATCCCACGATGGTCTCCTGCGTCGTCTCGGGGCATCACGGCGTGTCGCGAGTGGGCGAGATGGTGCTGTTGGATCCGGCCCGTGGACGCCACGAGGCGGACGGTGTCGTGCAGCGGATTGGAGGCTACGGTCAGCGCGTCGAGCCCGTGATCCTGGATCAGTTGGTGATCGACACGTGGCCGCGCTACGCCGCGCCGTATCCCCTGGCCGAGCCGGAGACGAACCGCGGGGCCGGCAAGTACTTTCTGGCGTGCGTCCAGGACGACGAGCGGTCGGGCTGGGACGTGTGCCTGGTCGACGTGTTCGACAACGTGACGCGGATCCTGAGCGGGGGCTACATGACGCCGATTCCGCTCCAGCCGCGGCCGGTGCCGCCGGTGATTCCGTCGCGAGTCGATCCGAAACGCCGCGACGCGGTGGTGTATTTGAGCGACGTGTACGCCGGGCCGGGCCTGGAGGGCTACCCGCGGGGCTCGATCAAGCAATTGCGAGTCGGCTCGCATCACTACCGCTTTGCCGGCAACGGCGATACGCGTGCCTCGTCGTCTGAAGGCGGCTGGGATGTGAAGAAGATCCTGGGCACGGTGCCGGTGGCGGAAGACGGCTCGGCCTTGTTCCGCGTGCCGGCCAACACGCCGATCTTCGTCCAGCCGCTGGATGCCGAAGGCAAGGCCCAGCAGCAGATGCGGAGTTGGTACACGGCCATGCCCGGCGAGATCGCTTCGTGCATCGGCTGCCACGAGCCGCAGAACGACGGGGCGCTGAGCCGTTACACGGCCGCCGCCATGGGCCGGCCGTCGGACATCCAGCCGTGGTTCGGCCCGACACGCGGCTTCAGCTTCGACCGCGAAGTCCAACCGGTCCTGGACCGCCGCTGTGCCGGCTGCCACAACGGTCAGCCTTATCAGGACGGCGACCGATCGCTGGCGATCATCGACTTGCGGGCCAAGCGGTTGCACGCGGATTTCCAAGGCGACTACAGCCCGGCCTACATGGCCCTGCAAGCATTCGTGCGCCGGGCCGGTTACGAGGCGGACTACCATCTGCAAGTGCCGGCCGAATGGGAAGCGGACACCAGCCCGCTGGTCCAGCTGCTCAAGAAGGGCCACTACAACGTCAGCTTGACCGCCCAGGAGTGGCAGCGGCTGTACACGTGGATCGACTTCAACGTGCCCTATCCGCTGAACTGGCGGGAGAGTCACCGGCCGCCGACCGACGAGCAGGTCGCGCGGCGGGTGCAGTACAAGAAGCGGTTTGCCCAGCTCGACGACCGGGACGAGGAGCCGCTGCCGTTGCCACCGATCGCGCCGTTTGAGCCGCCGCCCCCGCCGCCGCCCCGTCCGGCCACCGTGCCCGCCCTGGACCATTGGCCGATCGCCACGACGGATGCCCAGGCTCTGCAGCAGGCCGCCGGGCCCGTGGAAAGAGAGCTGGACCTCGGCGACGGGCTGACGATGAAGTTCCGGATCATTCCGGCCGGCAGCTTCGTGATCGGTGACGCGCAGGGGTTTGCGGATGAGTGTACGCCGTCGCCCGTGCAGATTGAGCGGCCCTTTTACCTGGGCACGTGCGAGGTCACCAACCAGCAATATGCCCGTTTCGATCCGGGCCACGACAGCGGGTACATCGACGGGCGCTGGAAGGACCGCACGACGCGCGGAGTGCCTTTGAATCAACCGGCGCAGCCCGTGGTACGCATCACCTGGCACGAGGCGCTGGCCTTCTGCCAGTGGCTGTCACAGCGCACCGGCCAGCGGGCCACGTTGCCCACCGAGGCCCAATGGGAATACGCCTGCCGCGCCGGCACGTCTTCGCGGTGGTCGTTCGGGGAACCGCAACCGGGCATGCAGCGCGTGGCCAACATCGCCGACGGCAGTGTCGCCCATTGGAACTACGGCCGCCAGGAACCGGGCTACCAGGACGGCATCCAGTACTCCGCGCCGGGCGGCGGCTTTCCCGCCAATACCTGGGGTCTGCACGACATGCACGGCAACGTCGCCGAGTGGTGCTTGACCGCGTACCGTCCCTACCCGTACCGCGCCGACGACGGGCGCGACCGACTCGGCGAGGCGGGGATGAGAGTGGTGCGCGGCGGCTCGTGGAACGACACGTTCCGGTTCGCCACCAGTGCTTCGCGCTGGCGGTACGAGCCCTACAAGCCGGTCTACAATGTCGGCTTCCGCGTCTTGTTGGAGATCCCCGACGGCGAGAAGATTGCCGCGGCGGAACGCTAACACCAACCGGCCGGTTGCGGGTTCCCGCCGGCGTTGTCCTAGTGATTTCCCGCCGGAGTCTTCGGAGTGATGCACGCGAACTCGCCAAACAAAGCGAAGTCGGACGCGGAAATCAAGCGTGCCAGTGTGGCTCTGGCCGCAGCATGTTCGGGATGTTCGACCATTTCCGCGGCAACCAGAAAGCCGGTGTCAATTCCATGTATCATGACCGGCCTTCCAACATCTCGCCGAGCAGGTCATCATCGGATGTTAGTGGACGAAGGACAGCCCCAACACTTACAGCTGGGACGTCAAGAACACTGTGCAGCGGCAAGCCATCCTCCGGGGCGGCGGAGAGAATCCTCCTAGGAAGCAACACGGTTACTTCTTCTCCCTCGGGAAGACGAATGCTTCCGTCAAGCACTATGACGCCGTTTTGCACACGACCGTGGGCAACCATAAGACACCCCATCAAGCCGGGATTGACCAAGATCCAGCCTAGCAGATAGTTTCCGGAGCAAGAAGGCCACGCTCAGCGTCTTTGGGCTGGGGACAACTGTGGTTGCCGGATTCTGACGGGGTTCTCGCTTCCACCCTCGGGAAGACGAACCCGTTGCCACTGGCATGCGGAGGCAGAACCGAGTAGAATCCTGCCTCTGCTCCGGGATCGAGGGGACCGAATTCGGTTTGGCCCGCCCCGGCGCAAGTAACCTTGACCAGCGGCGACAGGAGGTGACACTTGTCCGGACACAGCAAATCGCGGGATAACAAGCGGCGAAAAAAGGTGAGGGCGAAACGCAACGCCGAGAAAAGGCTGGCACACCAGGCGAAGGTGGCAGCGGCGGCGTCCCAGACAGCCGCCGCGTCCTAATTCTGCGCCCCGCGCGGTTTGCCTTGGCCCGTAGCCGAACTCGCCAGAGTTCGGGGAGAACTGCCCAGAAACCCGAATTCTGGCGAATTCGGCTACGGTCAGAATTGTGCCATGCTCAACCGCGCGCCGTATCGCTGTCAGCCCCTCACCTGGTTCGCCGCCCAGACGGCCAGTTGCTCGCGAAAGATCTTGGCGTTGTGGCGAATGTCCACGGGCATCGCCGGGTGGATCAGGAAATCCTGGATCGGCTGCGTGTGCGGGTGGGCCTGAGCCAGGCCGCGCAATTCGGCGAGCAGTGCGGTTCGCTCGGCTTCCGACTGCGGCCGCCGGTCCGGCCACGGCTCGACGACGATCACCGGACGCTGCCGGCCCGCGGGGCCGACGCCGACCAGCGCCGAACGGTAGACCCGCGGGTGCTGATTGAAAATCGCTTCACAGGGAACGGTGTACATCGGTCCGGCCGCCGTCTGGACACGGTGCGATTTTCGCCCGCAGAACCAGAAGCGGTCCTGATCGTCCAGGTAGCCCACGTCGCCCATCCGGTGCCAGAACGTGTCTCCGTCCTGGATCTTGTGGAGCGGGTTGGCTTCACAACGGGTGACGTACTGGCGAGTCACGACGGGACCTTGCACGATCAACTCGCCGATTTCGCCGCAGGGCAGTTCGACCGCGGCCGGCATCGTGGGAATCGGGCCGTCCTGGATGCCGATCACTCTCCAGCGGATGCCGGGAAACCGCCGGCCGACGCACGTGCCGGCGCCTTGCTGACTGCGGGCCGCCGTCTCGCCCAGCACCTCGGTCGCCGAGATCGACGCCACCGGCAGCGCCTCGGTGGCGCCATACGGAGTGTGGATGTCGCCCTCGCGAGCGATGGCCCGCTTCATCCGCTGCAGGACGTGCGGCGGCACCGGCGCGCCGGCGGACAACACGCGGCGCAGCGTAGGCAGCACGATCCGGCGGTCTTCACAGTAACGGCCGACCACGTTCCAGAGGGCCGGCGAGCCGAAGGCCTGGGTGATGTTCCAATCGCGAATCGCCTCGATGATCGCCTCCGGGTTGACCTGGGCCGGTCGCGTCGGGTCCATGTCCGGAATCACTGTCGTAACGCCCATGGCGCAGTTGAACAGGCCGAACAGGGGAAATCCCGGCAGGTCCAGTTCGCCGGCCCGAATGTCGTAGAAATCGCGGAGTTCGTCCACCTGGCGGTCGAAGTTGCCGTGCGTATACAGCGTTCCCTTGGGCGGTCCCGTGCTGCCCGTGGTGAAAATGATGGCTGCCGGGTCGTCCGCGTGGCTCGCCGCCGGTTGGAAGTTGGCATCGAGCCTGCGGGTGCGGAGCTGCTCGAGCGTGGCTCCGCCCCAGAACCAGCGGCGGCCTGCGGTCACATGGTAGCGGGACTTGGGAAACCGGCGCCGCAACAGGCTGCGGATGGCTTGCACCAACGGGATCGCGACGAAGCCCTCCGGCTCCGACTCCGCCAAACAGCGGACAAGATTCTTGCGGCCCATGCCCGGATCGATCAGCACGGTCACCGCGCCGGCTTTGAACAGCGCGAACACCAGCGAGATGAAATCGGTGCTCGGCCGCACCATCAAGACCATCCGTGTCTGGTCCGACACACCCATCCAGCGCAGACCGTCGGCCAGCAGATTGCTGTCATCCTCCAGTTGCCGGAAAGTGCATTGCCGGTAGCGGCGCTTCCCCGAAGCATCGCGGCCGGCCGGTTCCACGACGGCGATGCCGTCCGGATCCCGCGCCGCGGTGGCCGCCAGACGCAAACCGACGTTGACGATCTGGTTCATGATGCCCTGTATTCCCATGCTATGAAATCGCGACCTGGCGGACGGCACGCGGAGCGTGCCTGCTACTTTGTCAGCCGCGCGTCCAGCCAGGCGGCGCGGTCCAACACATCGCCGCGGTCGGCGAAATCGACAATCAGCGCCAGCGCCTGGGCTTGGCTTACATCCACCGAAATCGGCAAGGCCGGATCGCCGCCGCGGACGATCGGGCTTTCATACGCTCGTTTCCATTGGTCCGCCGCATCGGCCAGAAACACGCGGAAGATGACGTTGCCTCCCAGGCCGGCGCTGTCGTCCAATGCCAACTCGGCCTGCAGGCGGCGATAACGGCCGTCCAGACGATAGGCCACTCGCGAGGCGCTGTGCATGCCCAATCCCTTCGTGTACAGGTGCCCGCCGTGCCGGAGCCGTGCCCCGGTCGTGCTGCGGTCGCGTCCCAGCGGCCAGGCTGTTTCCAGATAAGCAATGTGCTTGTAGCTGATCGGCTCCAGATCCGACAGGTACACAACGCGGTCGCTGCTGGGCTGCAGCAGCGTCAGTTCGGTCTGCAGGAATTCCGTATCGAACGCCAGCGATACGGTGCTGGCCAGCTTCACCTGGGTCAGCGGCCCGGCCGAGGAAAGTTGGGCGACGTGCAGCAGGCTGCCGTCGCGGAATCCCATCCTCGCGTAAAATCCCGGCTTGGCGACCGTGTCGACCAGCGCGGGATTGAAGACGATCGCCTGTGCCTTGCTGGCGGGAATCGTCAGGTCGCGTCCCTCGACCGCAAACGTGACGGCCAGCGCAGTTGCCGCTGTCGATTCGGAAGGTTCCAGCTTTTTCAGCACTCCGCGGAGAACATCCCCGTTGCGGAGCACCAACTGGTCTTCGACGCCTTGCGAAGTCGTGATCCGTTCCCACAGTTCATCGCGTTGGGAGATGGAAGGAGGCGGGTCCAGCACCACGCCGCGGACCTTGGCGAGCGGGATCTCCACGCGGCCGCAGATCTCGCCGTCGGCGATCAGCTTGTCGTCGGCCAAGCGCGCGATTTCTGCGACCAGCAGACTGCCATCGGTCAACAGGATTTGCATCAGGCGAAACGAATCCGTGTAATCGCCCCAGCGGACCACATCCTGGACCGGCGTGGCACGTGGGCCGCCGTCCGTCTGCCAGTGGACGGTCCAGTCGGGTTCGATCCGCTCGATACGAGCCGAAAACGGTTCGCCGTCGATCGGGACAGCCCGCGACAGCGGCGGGACAGCCTGCCCGAAGGCCGCTCGCGCGGAGCAAACCATCAAGCCCACAAGGAACAGGAAAACCGTTGTCCGAGATCCCAGCCACGCTCCGCGGCCGGCAAGGGCAACCCTTCGACGGGGACCCCTGCAGCAGCAACGCGGCGTCTGACCGATTCCGCATCCCGCGTCCCGCATCCCGCAACTCGCGTCCCGCATCCCGCATCCCCTAACGTTGAAAAATCGGCAGGTAATTGTTGGGCATTTGCAGGATGATGCAAGCCATGGCGGTCCCGTATTCGGGCGAGATCTGGTCGAACCACGCGCCGTCAGGCCGCTGCCGGGCAAGGAGGGCATCGTGAATGGCCGGATACCATTGCTGCCAGCGCTCGCCGCCCGCTTGCCACATCGCTTGCACGGCGTAATAGTGCCCATAAGAAAAGTGAGCCTCGACTTGCACCGCTTTCGATGGGGGCAGCTGTTTCATCAGGTACTCCAGGCCCTTTTCAATCTCTTCCCCTTCGTAGACGCCGGCGCTGTACAAGGCGACGACGCCCGCCGCGCTGCGGGGAAAGCGGCTGTCGCCGGGGGCCGACAACTGGTACATGAATCCGCCGTCCGGGTTCTGGCTGCGCTTCACATAATCGGTGCAACGGTCAACGGTTTCGCGAGGCACGAAGAGGCCCGCGTTCCGCGCGGCTCGCAGAGCCATGATCTGGCAGATCGTGACGGAGATGTCCGCCTCCTGCGGTTTGGGCTCATACCGCCAGCCGCCCTCGTCGTTCTGAGTGCGGACGATCAGTTCCACGGCCCGCACCAGCTTGTCTCGTATCGTCTGGTCCGACGACATGCCGTAGGCCTCGGCCAGGAACAAGGTCGCGAATCCGTGCCCGTACATGGGTCCGTGACTGGCGGCCTCCGGGGCGATGATGTAGCCGCTTTCGCGGACGTGATCCAAGATGTACGAAAGGCAACGATTGACCTCCCGGCCGTACGGCCCTCGTCCCGGCATGCTGCCGCGACTCATGAACGCCATGGCGGCCAGAGAGCAGATGGCCACGTTGCGGCTGTAACTGCCGCGGCCGAATGAGCCGTCGTCGTTCTGCTGGGACTTGAGGTAGCGCAGACCGTTCTCGACCGCACGATGCGTTTCGGGCTTCATGAGATTCGCGGCCCGCCCGACGGGCGTCTGGGCAGCGGGCGGCTCGGCAGCGGGGGTGACCACCCAGGACCACAGGACGATGGTCAACGCCGTGCCCAGCCGCACGGTCCAAGCAGATGTTGCGCGGTTCTCAGCCATTTCGTTGATGCATCCTCGGAAGCAGTGTCGGATTTGACATTTGAGATCTGAGATTTGAAACGTAAAATCTCAAATCTCAAATCCTACGGCCCCAGCCTTTGCGTGCTGCCTTCCTCGGCCAGTCGCGTGTAGTACTCCTCGATCAACTTCTCGTACCGGGGCAAGAATTCTTCGATCGCGCTGCTTTGCATCTGGTCGCGGATCTTGGGCGGCAAGTGTCCCCAGATCTGTTTCAGCATCTGCTGCAGCCGCAGCAGGTTTTCGCGGTCCGACGCGTTGCCGTCAGTGCGTGCGGTGCTTTCCTTAGCCGGTTGATTGGCTCCCGTGTTCTCTCCGCTGCCCGCTTGGCTCTTCCGGCCCGGCTTGGCGCCGGGTTTCGGACCCGACTTGGAGCTGCCCTGACCGCTCTGGCACTGTTTCTTCATTTCTTCGATCAAGCGGTCGAGGTCCTCGATCACTTGCTGCTGGACGCGCTGTGTCTTTTGCGACGTGACTTGCCGGCTGATCAATTCCTCGGCCAACCGCATCCGGCGGCCAATCGAGATCAACGGATCGGGGGACGCTTTGCCCAGGTTCTCGCCCTCAGCCAGTTGCTCCAACAAGGGTTGGTCGACGTCAGACGCGCCGTCCGTTGACTTATCCCCTGGTTTGGCAGCGGAAGGCGATACGGTTTCGGTCGGTGGCGGGACGTCCAGACCCTTCAGCAATTCGTTGTCCAGGCTGTCGCGCAGCATTTCGTCAGTCGAAGGCTTGGCCGCCGGGGGAGCAGAATCCGCCTCGGCCGCCTCCTGGGGCCACTCGGTCAGCCATCCGCAAAACGCGAGGAAACACGCGCGCAGGATGGTACTCCAGATCCACCGTCGCGCAAGTCTCGGCGGGTCACATACGCCCTGGACGCTCTGGTTACGAGGCTCTGCCTCGTAACCCGTTGCCCGCGAGGCTCCGCCTCGCATCGGGCCGGCAGAGCCGGCAAGGCAGTGCGTTCCCAGGCAGAGCCTGGGAACGAGGCCAAGACCCTTGCCACCGTTCATGTCGCCAAGTTCTCTCGCCATATTCATGGGTTCGACTCCTTCGCCGCGTCGGCATCCGCATCCCCGCGCCGGCCGCTCAGTTCTCCGAGCATGGTTGCCAGCCGGCCCTGTTCTTCGGCCAACTGCCGCAGCGAGTCCGTCTGCTCCTCGGTCAAGGTCCCGGCACGCAACCGGGCTTCCTCCCATTCGATCGTGCGGCGGTGGATTTCCTCTTGCATCAATTTTAGCAACTTCAGCTCCGCCAGTCGCTCCGGGGCGTCCGACGGTGGCTGCGGGTTGTTCTGGCCGGGCGGGTTCTGCTGCTGATCGTCCGGCTCTCTGCCCTCCTCCCGCTTCAACGCTTCCTGCATCTGCTGCAAGCGCACGAGGGCGTTGCGTTCCGACTGTTGCGTCGGCGGTCCTGTCTCCTGGCGATCCAGGCCGCGAGCCGCGCGATCCAGTTCGCGGAGCGCACCGTGCAGGCCCAGCGCAAAAGCGGGAGCGGACGCCAGCTTGTCAGCCAGCGCGGCGGCTTCGGTCGCTATCTCCCGTTGCTCGCGAGCCAGGGTGCCCAGGCTCGAAAGTTGGGCCCGCGTCCAGCGGCCTTCCTGTTGCTGGCGTTGGCCCTCCAATTCGACCGTCGTGTTCAACGCGGCTTGCTGGCGGCGGGCCAGGCCGTCAAGTTCCTGCCCCAGTCGCCCCATCTGCTCTTGCAGCAACTCCCGGCCGGCCGACTGTCGCGTCTCGTTCAACTGTCGTTCGGCCTGATCCAACTGCCGTTCTGCCTCGCGCGACTGCTCCAACGTTCGCTGCGCCTCACCCTGTTTCGCCGCTTCCGCTGCCTGGTCCAGGGCGGCGGCGGCGGCGGTTAACGACTGCGCCGCTGGTTCGGCCGACAGGCGTTCCAGGCGCCGTGAGAGCCGCTTGGCCTGCTCCGCCAGTTCGCCTACCGCAGGCTGCAGCCGCTCCAGTTCGCGTTTCCGTTGCTCGTCGTCACCTGCCGCCGCGGCCTGCTCGGCCTTGGCCTGCAGTTGCTTCTGTTTCGTGCGCAGCTCCTTGAGTTCTTCCGCCGCCCGCTGGAGTTGGTTCGCGCGGCCTTCCAATTCGTGCACCCGCCGATTGGCCAGCGCATCCAACAGTTCCTGCAAGCTGCGGAGGATCGTCTGCTGATTCTGGGCGGCGTCGCCGAGCTGGTTGTTTTCGATGCGCCGGCCGGTTTCCCGCATGCTCCCGCCCAGGGCCGCGCGGCGGGCCAGATCGAGGGCATCGGAGAGCGTTTCGGCCGCCGCCGGATCGAGTTCAGCCAACTCGGTGCGCATCTGATCCATCCGCGTTTGGATCTTGTCGAACTGGCGTCCCAGTTCGGCCTGGCGTTCCGCCAGGCGGCGCAAGTTCACGCGTTGTTCGGCGTCCAGGTCCTTGAACTCCCGCCCCAGGTAGTCCAATCGCGCACGTTCGGTGTCCTGCCGTAACTCGTCCTGCGACTGGCGCAACCGGGCCAGTTCGCGCGAGAATCGCCGGTAGTTGTCCCACTGGGAGAAGTCCCCCAGCAGATTCTCCAAACGCGCAATCACGTCATCTTGCCGGCGGCCGACGGCTTGGAGCGCGTCGTTCAATTCCGGCGGCGCCGATACGGTTTGCGAGGCGTCGCCGGCCGGCGCCGAGCGGAGCGCCTCCCGCGCCGTCTTCCAGGCGCTGATCAGCTGCGTCTGAATCGGCGGCAGCTGGTCGCGGCTGATCTGCCGCACGGCCGCCAGGAGTTCGGTCATCCGTTCTGCGGACTCCGGATTCTCGATCCGATTGCTCCGCAACTCGTGCAACAGGCCCTCGATTTGCGAGGCGACACCGTCCTGCGGATGGGTCAGCAGGCGGCCCACCTCCCGTTGCTTCAATTCGCCGGCCTGCAACTGATCCACGTCGCTGGCGGCCAGAGCACCGGCGTCGGCGAGCCCGATTTCGAGCGACTTGACGGAGGAGCGCACCTCGCGCTGCACCCGCAGGACCTCGGCCAACTGTCCGAGGATGAAGGCCTGCCGCGACGCGATGCGTTCCTCTAATTCGCTCAAGGAAATAATCGTCAGCCGGCGCGTCGCAGCCTGGGCCGACTGCGGCCTGTAATCGTCCGCCGTCAGCTCGAAGTCGATCCACGCGCCCGGCTTGAGGCCGGCCAGTTTCGACAGGTCCCAAGCGAATTCCAGCGTCCGCACGTCGGCCGGGCTGCCCCCGACGTCGGCGGGGGTTTGCTGCCGGCGCGGCGCTACATCCGGACCGCGTTCGATTTCCACCGTTTGCCGTTCGTCCGGGTTGGGGCTGTCGCTACGGGTGAAGCGGATGCTGATCGAGTGAATCGCCAAGTCATCTTTGACCACGCCGGACAAGGACAGCACGGCATCGGCGGTGACAGACGTGTTCGCCGCGGGCTGCTCCAAGACCACCGTGGGCGGCGCGTCCGGCACGACCCGCAGGTTCCACCGCCGATCGTCGCCGCCGCGCAGTCCCTCGGCGTCCGTCACCTCGAACCAGTAGGTCCCGGATTGAGTCGCCGTCCAGGGCGGCTGGGCGTCCGGGCCGATCGTGAACCGCAATCGGTCTTCGCTCAGCCGACCGAACACAGCGCCGGCCGACTCGGGCTTGTCCATGCGCAACCGCACGGCGTGGGCGGGCCGGTTGACCGCGCCGGCAACTTCGATCACCGTCCCTTCCAGAGTCCGGATGTTCTCGCCGCAGGCAACGGTCGTCCAAGCCGTGTACGCGGGCGGGTGCAGGCGAATCTGCTGCGACGTGACTTGGGGCGGCTCCACCAGTTCCAGCGTCCGCCACTGCATCGTATCGTCGTCTCCGCCCGCCGCGCGGTAGCGAAACGGCCGCCGCACGTCGTCCAACCGGTAGACCATCCGATCCTGAAAAAACTTCATGTCCTTGACCTGGGTCTTGTCCGCCCGTTCGCCTTCCGGCTGAATGTGAATCTGGACCGACGGGGGCAAACGTCCGTTGCGGTCGACCAGTTCGACTTCAAAATCCGAGCCGAACGCCAGACGCGTGGGAGCTTTGACGAACTGCAGCTGGTTTCGCCGCGGCCAAGGTTCCACCCGCCACGGCATAGCCAGACGCCGGGCGGCCAGGGCGGCGGACGGCCAGTCCCAGGCCGCGGCCAGTCCGACCACGGCGCAGAGGGCCGCCGCCATCACCGCGATCCGCCGCGGCCGCCGCGTCTCCAGACAAGCGGCGAAATCCCACCGCTCCAGATCGGCGGCCGTACTCGCCACCACGGCCCGCCGCAGATCGGGCGATCCAGCTGTGACCTGATCTTCCGGCTGGCCTAGGAACGCGACCGCACTGCTCAGCCGGTCGCACATCTGCGGAAACCGCTGCTCGATCCGCTGAGCGACTTCCAGTTCCGACAAGCGGCGGACGAAAACCGGATAGGCAAACTGCCCAATCGCCCACGCGCCGACCGCCAGCACGGCCGCCGAACTCAACAGGCGCACGCCAGCGTCATCCGAGCGCAAAGCGTAGTCCGCCAAAGCGGCCAGGAAGACCGCCCCGACCACCACGATCGCGGCCATGGCGCCGCCGCGAAGGGCCCGCAGCCGCCATGCTCGACGTTGGATAACACGCACTTTCTGTTGAACGGGATGCAGCATGACTGCGTTTCTGGATTTCGGTCTTTTCTTGTTCCTTCCCCTCCGTCATTGTACGCCGGATGTCGTCAAGACGAAACGGCGCTGCCAAGCCTGGACGGATCCTTCCGTTTGCGTTTTCTGGCTCTTTGTCCAGACATGACGTGTGCGGACGGCTGCGATGATGCCGCAACACCCGGCGAGCGATCACAGCAGCCCGACGCGCCAGCAAGGGGCGGCGAGATGCCGCGTCTGCACCGACGGGCGTGGCCCTGCTGTGTGGCACTGCCTACTTGTTGGCAGTGCCTGAAGTGCGACCGGACTTGGCCGGCGAGCGATTGGCGTTGCGGTCCGCTGCAGGCCCATCGGGAATGAAAAGGCCCCCAGGAACCGATGATTGACCGGTCTCTCTACCCCCCTGAAATTGCCGGTCCGCGCATGTTGGTTGGATCAGGCGGTGCGTGCCAAGGATTTCTTGACCGCTGTGGGGACTTCGATCGGGATGAAACGGTCTTCGGAGTAAAGGTAATCTTCGCCGCTCTCGTCGATCACACGGAGATCCCCATCTGCGGCCGCATCGTCGTCCGGCAAGACGCGATAGATCTTGTGGAGTTCCAGGGCTGCCGGATACCCGGAGTTGTCAACGCAAACCACAAAGCCGGTTCGCTTCTTTCTTGATGTTGCCATGCTCAGTCCACGTAGCGTTTCCGTTTCACCTCTCGTCGGCCTATCCCGTGGGCTTCGTACCAGTGCAGCTCGGCCGTCCGAACTGCACCGCTGCGCAGTCGGACACGGGCAATCCCCTTGACCTTGCGCCAGCTGCCCTTACCGTACTGACGCTTCAGCCGGGCCAAATCCCTTATGCCGCGGCCACGAGCAATCGTTTCGAGTACCGTAATCTCACCGACGATTTCAAAATCCATCAACCTTTATTATGGCACGACGCGAGACGGTAGGCAAGGCAGCTGATAAAGGACGGGCGTGGCCCTGCTCGGTCGCGCACGGCTCGTTCTCCTAGCCGTGCGTGTCCCCGTTCCCAGAGTCCGGCCAATCGTCAGGCCCGCCGGCGTCGGATTGAGGACGCTATCGCGGTGTTCGACCTCGACTTCCAAGGCAAGTCCCTGTGAAGAGAGAGCCGAAGGCGCAGAAAGCGATCCGATTTCGATAAGGCGGGCCAGCTGTTTGCCCTCGAACATCGCCGGGATGTACGCCTACGTCGCAGACTTGGGCTACTGCATTTTGCTCAACGCGAGTGATCCGCACCAGCGGCGGCGCTGGACGCTGGCTCATGAATACGGTCACTCTCTGGTGGACCGGTACAAGCCGGGGCCGGACGGAACCATCCTCCAAAAGCCGATCGTTCTCGCACCATTCATCGAGTCCGGCGGTCACCGCGAAGGGCTGGAGTCGAGTTCGCCGATGATCTTGTCGAAGGCGGGCTGCAGCACGGCCCAGTTGCTCTCCGGACACGTGCAGACCACGGACACGCGAAGATTGTGGCCCAAGATCGTGACGTGGTAGCCGTGGAGTTTTCCGCCGAATCCGCCCGCGGCGGTGAATTCGCCTTTGCGGGCGGGGCCGAGCTTGCAGGAGATGTTGCTGGCGGTCGTTTCCTGGTAGTCGCCGTACTCTTGGGCCATCTCTTCCTTGCGCAGTTCGTGGACTCTGGTCACCGGCGCCAGGGCTTCTTGCTGTTCCTTGGTGAGCCCCGTTTCGTCACCGGCCACGTTGGCGCTGGCCAAGCCGCCGCTCGCGATATCGCCGATCAGGGAGCCGGCGACTCCGACTCCAACTTTGATCATCGCGCCTCCCTTCGTGAACTTGGCCCACTGGGTACCCTGCTTGCCGCCCCCCGCGGCTTCCCAATCTGCCGGATACAGGACCCGAAAGGCCCCTTCCTTGGCGTCCCACGTCTTGAACTCGGTCGGGGCGGGAATGTCACCGACGCCGCAACCGGCGAACACCAGGCTCCACCCGACCAGCAGCGCAGCGGCGCTCTTGCAGCAGTCAAGATGACTCATCTGATAATCCTCCTCGTCAAAGGTTCGTTGCTATTGGTTCAGGCACCACCCTAGTCGGCCGAGCAGGCGGGCGTAGATGATGAACACGGCAGCCAACAATGCGGTGGACACGGGGACCGACCATGGTCCAGCGACCGCCGCTCCCACGATGCCGATGATGAACCACGCGGCCAGGACCAGGGCGGACTCGAGGTAGAAGATGGCCCAAGCCCACCAATGCGTCTTGAGCGTCCGCCAAATGATGGGTGACATGGGCAGCCACGAATCGGCTTCCAAGCCTGCCAGGGCGATGATGGGGAATGCGACATACACGATCAGCAACGCTGGTATCCAATACAGGACCGAACTCCACCACGCCAGGATAAAGGCCACCAGGACGGCCTGCAACAGATAGCCGAACACCTGAAACAACGACCACATCCATTCCTTCCAATCCAGGGCCGCAGGCCAGTCCTCGATCTCGTCGAGGCCATCGGCCGTGTGTTGGACGATCGTGAGACAACACGCGCAGATGTAGCCCAACACAAATACCAACACCAGGAAGGACGCACGCAGCGTGAACGAAAAGACCAGCAGAACGCCGCCAGCCAACAGCAGCAGGGTCATCGGGATCCAGCACTGCATCGTGCTCGGATACCAGGGGAATTCGAAGACGCCGATCAGAAACGGCGCCCTCGGCGGCGGCGGTTTGGCTCGCTCCGCCGCCTGGACATCAGCGGCGGCAGCGTCCAAATAGCGCCGCGCCGCCAAGGCCACCGGATGAAACTCCCCGTCACGACGCCCGTCTTTCCGCGCCGCGGGGCCTTCGAAATCGAAGTCGTCGTCCGAGAACTTCGGTGGCTCATCGAACGGAAATTCGGATGGCTCTGCGCCATCCAAGGGCCGACCCATGACACGTGCCTCGACCTTCTGGGGTTATTGCGCAGTTTCCCGCTATCACAACAGCCGTCGTCCTGCAACCCTGCTGCAGGCCAACCAACCTGCTTGACACCCGGCTGCTACAGTGCCAGGATCTTGCTCATCTCCGCCGAGATTTCCGCCAGCCGCTGGCGGTCGCCCCCGCGGACCTCGGCCGTGGCCCAGCCGCGAAAGCCGATCTTGTCGAGTTCCTCGCGGACGCGGTTCCACTGGATGTCGCCTTGGCCCATCGGGAAATCGAAACCCTTGCCCATCCCTTGGCTCATGGCGGTCTTCAGACTGTACTCCTTGACGTGGATCTTGCCGATCCGCTTGCCCAGGACCTCGATCCACTGCTGCGGCAGGCCCCAGCGCATGCAGTTGCCCACGTCGAAATAGGCCTGCACGAAGGGACTGTTCAGCT
Organism: uncultured Pirellulaceae bacterium; assembly: GCA_964409865.1. Lineage (GTDB taxonomy): Bacteria > Planctomycetota > Planctomycetia > Pirellulales > Pirellulaceae > Anammoximicrobium. The sequence goes on along the minus strand of CAYPGE010000008.1, from coordinate 37,279 downwards.
CGTCGATGTAGCGAGCCATCGTCAGCGGCTCGATCAGGAACGTGGCCCAGACGTTCTCGATCAAGATCGGGATGCGGTGCTTCTCGGCGTAGGGGGCCGCCTCGCGGAGCAACTCCTGCGAGCGGCGGTAGTTGTCCAAGTACGAGCCGTTCGGATCGGCACGCACGACGTGCAGGACCGAGGTGGCGCCGTAGATGGCGGCTTCCTCCAGGATCGCTTTCAGATCCGTGTTGCTGGCCCCCGACACGCCGTGGACCGGAATGCCGATCTTCTCGCTGGCGCGGGCGATCTCCCGGGGTTCCGGCGAGCCCGGCCTCAGCAGCTGGCTGTTGATCTCCACCCCCTCGAATCCAACGTCCTTCACCAGGCGGAACTTGTCCTCGGCCGAGAGTTCCTCGCGGATCATCTCCCAACCGACCGCCTTCTTGATGCGGTCGCCAGACTCGGCGGCCCGCGCCTGGGCCGTGGAATGCGCCACGGGCGAAATGGCAGCGCCCGTCAAACCGAGTACGCCGACCTGAAGAAAATGACGACGCCCAATCTGATGTTTCATCGTTGCAGTCCTTCACGCTAGGAGAAAGCTCAGGGTCTCGGGTTCCGACGCAAACCGTTAAGTTCAGCAGGTTTTGGCCCGACCCGCAAGAGATCATCATCGCATGAGGCAGAAATTCTTCGTTAGCCTGGCGGATGCGGGAGCACTTGTATCCGCCAGTTGGCCGTCCTAGACTGGTCGTTGCACCTCTCAGCTTCTTTTGCACCAGGAACCCCATAACTGCCCTGGAATTTTTTTCGAGGAGCCTGGCCCATGACACACGAGAACCGATCCCCGACTCGAAACACACGGCGAACCTTCCTCCGGTCGACGGGTGCGGCAGCCGCTGGTCTGTATCTGACCGGCAACGCCAGCGCCCAAGGCGGCGCCCTGGCCGTCCACGGCGGCCCCAAAGCCGTGACTGCATCGCACGGGGACGCTGCCACGTGGCCGCGGTACGGAGCTGAGGAAGAGCAGGCAGTGCTGGAACTGATCAGGAATCCCAACTACGGCCCGATCGAAGCTCTGGAGAGTGAATGGAAACAGCAGTTCCACCTGCCGTACTGCAAAGCGCACTACAACGGCACCAGCGCGATCACGGCGATGTTCTTCGCCCTGGATTTACCGGCCGGCAGCGAGATCATGGTGCCCTGCTCGACGTTCTGGGCCACCATCATGCCGATGCGGTTCTTCGGCCTGGTGCCCGTGTTTGTCGATATCCATCCCCGCACGCTCAACTTCGATCTGGAAGACGCCCAACGCAAGCTGACCAAGAACACCAAGGCCATGTTCCCCGTCCACTACCTGGGCCTGCCCGCCGACATGGACCACATCTGCGACTTCTGCCAGGAGAAGGGACTGATCGCCCTGGAAGACGCCTGCCACGCGCATGGTGCGTCGCTGCACGGCAAGCCGATGGGTGCCTGGGGGCGGATGGCCTGTTTCAGCTTTCAGGCCAGCAAGCCGCTGCCGGCTATCGAGGGCGGCATGGGCAACTACCAGAACCAGGAGGATTACGAGCGGGCGGCGACGCTGGGCCACTACGAATGCCCGCCCAAGTTCGCCGCCGGCAGCAAGTACGCCAAGTACGGGGGCACCGGATTGGGCCTGAAGCTGCGCATGCACCCCATGGCCGCGGCCTTGGCCCGCTGCCAATTGAAGAAGCTCGCCAAGCGGAACGCCGACGGCAACGCCCAGACGCGGCGACTGAACGACCGCCTGACGCAGTTGCCGGGCCTGTACGAGCAGCAGAACCGGCCCGACGTCGAACGCGTCTTTTACCACAGCAACCGGTTCCTGTTGAACGAGACCGAGGCCGGCATGTCGCGCGCGGCCTGCCTGAAAGCCCTGAAGGCCGAAGGCGTCTCGGTCGGCCCGGCGGGCGCCCAGTTCCAGTGCAACCACGCGGCCTACCACGAGGCCCAGTGGTGGCACCACCTGCCCGTGATCGCCGACCGCTATCCCGGCGCGGAAGAAGTCAACCGCCGCGGCATCTCGCTGCCGTATTTCACCAAGGACGTGCCGGAACTGGTCGACCAGTACATCCAGGCCTTCGAAAAAGTCTGGGCGCACCGCAAGGAGTTGGCCAAAGCATGATCGCGGACGCGTCGTTGATGGATGCCGTCAGTCCAGGAACAGGCTCGGACTGACCTTGAAACGCTCCGCCAACCGGCGAATGTGGTCGACGGTCAACGCCCGCTCCCCGCGAAGAATTTTTGAGCCCAGGCTGGGATGGACGCCCAACAACCGGGCTAGATCGGACGCATTCATCTGGTTCTCGTCCAGCAAGTGCTTCAAAGAACCGAGCCCCGTCAGGCCGGACGTATCAATCGCGTGGTGCTCAGCTTCGTAGACCTGAACCAGTTGGACCAACGTCTCCAGGTACAGGGTCTGCCCCTTGGTCAGTTTGGAGACTGCCATCAGCCGGTCGATGACCTCCAGCGTATTCGCGTACTGCACCTCGTCCCGGATTGCCTGGGGAGGCATCATCTGCACCAGTTCTCTGAATTGTCCGGGCAGCGGCTGAACGTCGAGATGTTGTCTTGTGCGCATGGCCTACTCCTTCCATTGACCTTCGTCGTATTCCTCATGCGTCAGGACCGCGCGAACATTGACAAGTTCGTAGTCGTAGCGGATGCGGGCCACCAAGCGGTACTTGTTTCCCCCGACGTTGAACACCGTGAGTGTGTCACCGCGTTTGGTCCTGACTCCGTCGGCGTGGGGATAATCTCGCCTGACATCCTGCAGGCTGGACCATTCGGCGAACGTGGCGGTCTTGTACCAGTGCCGTAACGGCTGTTCCGCGTCCGGATATCGCTCCCAGAACTCCCGCAAGGGCTTCAGGCTGATGACTCGCATTTAGACATTTTGTCTAAATTCGCGACAAGTAGCAAGAGCCTCGCCGCGCAGACCTGTGGCATTTCTAACGTCCAGCATGACGTTGATGATTTCGCGAGGCTGTAACAGGATGTCACTGTGAAGCATCGGAAAACAAGCGTTCGCAGAGTTTGTAACGCTTTACCACGTAATGCATTACGATGCCAAGTCCAACGAGTCTCCGCGTCAATGTGCGATCGGTCTCGGAACCGGGATCACCGGCAGCACGATGTGCGACGGGTGTTCCGCGTCGTGAATGATCGTCTGCCGAGCGACCACCGGCTCAGTAGCCAGCGCGAGGTTGTCTTCTCCGGTGTTCAAGTTCCGCAAGTAGTACGGGTAATAGCTGCTGGAGATCTCGACGCGGATACGGTGGCCCTTGGCAAACACGTTGCCGGTCGGGCGCCAGAACTCAATCAGGTACGGATAAGGACGGTCGGGCTCGATCGTGCTCAACCGTTCCGGATGGAACGCGCCGCCACGCCCATCATCGCGGTGCCGGGCCCGCATCACGCCCTCGGCCAGAAACAACGCCCGGCCGTCGGGATGCACATCCACCAGGCGGATCATCCAATCGGTGTCGCGAGCGCTGGTCGCGGCGAACAACTGGGCCGAGATGGGGCCGATCACTTCCACGTCTTGCTCCAGGACGGGTGTCGAATAGACCAGCACGTCCGTTCGCGCGGCGGCGGGACTGACGTCGCGCGGGCCGTCGATATGGCCATTGGCAAACGCCGGCGACGGCGTGGGATCGTTGGGATCGTAGGTGTAACGGTCCGGCGGTTCGGCGCCCGGCGACTGGGTGTCGAGCCGTCCGTCGCCAGCCGACGAGTTGGCGCGTCCGCCGCTGTGCAGATAGTACTTCGTGGCCACCGCTTCGGGGATCGGCCAGTCGTTGGCGGACCGCCATTGGTTTCGTCCCATGACAAAGATTTGGACGGGCGGATCGGACAGGACCTGGTTGTCGATGCCTTTCAAGTGATAATCGAACCAGCGGCAGACGTAGCCGTCCCAGTCGATGATCGCCTGGGCGCCGAAGTCGACGCCGGCGGCCTCCCGGCGCGTGTTGATGATGTGCTCCCAGGGACCCACAATCATCCGCGGCCGGCGCGCTTCTGGCGTGCCGCCGTGCTGCTTCATGCCCAGGTAGTTCATCGGGGTCCCAGGGAAGTTAGCATCGAACCAACCGCTGATGGCCAGCGAGGGAACTTTCACCCGGGCGTAGCTTTCGGGCGTTTGGTACGCGATGGCCCGCCAGTAGACGCCGCTCGATGTGTTCTGCAGCATCCATTTGCGCCACCACGTGTTCGGCTGGTACCCGCGGGACTTGTCGAAGTCGATGTACGGCAGTTGCCGATACGCCGCTTCGCGGTTCACGGCAAACCCGCCGTACGGTCCCGGACCGGCACTGTGCGGACGGCGGGCCGACATCATGCCGGCCCAATCCATCATCCAGCAGACGAAGATCCCGTTCTGATAGGGACAGTTGTAGAAGTGATCGGGCGGCGCGACCTCCGGCACGATGGCCTTGAGCGACGGCGGCGATTGCGACGCCGTCCACCATTGCGTCCAGCCCATGTACGACAGGCCGTAGGTGCCCACGTTGCCGTTGCACCACGACTGGCCGGCGATCCATTCGACCAGATCATAGCCATCGGTCTTGTGCAGCGGCGAGAACGGGTCCCACTCGCCTTCCGAATCGAAACGGCCTCGGGAATCGACATCGACGACCACATATCCGCGAGCGGCGAACTTCTGGGCGCGGCCCGCGCCGCCGCTCTTGTTGTAAGGCGTCTGCCACAGGATCGCGGGAAAACGGCCTTCCGCCTGCGGTCGGAAAATATCGACCATCAGCCGCACCCCGTCCCGCATCGGCGCTCGCTGGTCGCGCTCGGCGAGCACCTCGAACTTGGCCGGCGAGATCTCCCCAACCTGCAAGACCGGCGGGAGAGCCTGAGCCGAACCGACGCGTGCCAGCAGCACCAGGACCAATGCGATCGACCGTTTCATGACGTCTTGCTCCGATTGCGTGAACCTGGGGACGAAACCAGCTGTCGCCGTACGCGCCCGTTGCGCACTTCGTTCTGACTATGGTACAGACCCGAGCGCACGAAAGAAACAGTCAGGACGCGTATCGATGGCTATCAGGAAATGGGGCCGGCAACGATCAGGCACGTGACCGTATGGCCGGACGGCAGGACGCAGCACCGAGGGTACCATGGAACTGGCCTCGGGTGAAAATCGTCGAGGGGATGGTCGCCTTGCTCAGAAGCATCAGCGGCAAGGCCACGGGGCTCTATCCATGTCCTCCATTCGCAGTGGCCGGGCGACTTTCGGGCGTCTCGTCCCAGGTTGTCCTAGTTCACGGTTTCTGCTAGAATTCAAACGTGGATTCCGTGAAGAAGGAGGCCTTCATGCCTGGGGTTCTGGCACCAGATCAAGGGATCGTCGAGTCGCTGATTGGCGATTGTGCTGCCTCCTTGCATCGGGTCGCCGATTACCGGCTCCCCGATGCACTCGATCAGCGGCTCCTATGGCTCTCGGAGAATAAGGATTCGCTGACCGAGGCGGAACGTCACGAGCTACTGGCTCTGGTAGACTTGGCTGAGGAGAAGACGGTCGAAAAGTTGCAGGCCCAGGCAACGTTGCGACGGATCGACGAAGCCTTCCCGAACGTGACGAGGTCATTTCGGTGACCGCTATCACGGACGACACGCGTCAACGGGTTGCCCGACGGGCCACCTATCGGTGCGAATACTGTCACTTGCCGCAAGCCTGCCAAGTGGCTACCTTTCCCGTCGATCACGTGACTCCTCGTTGTCAAGGTGGCAAGACCGAACTTTCTAATCTTGCGATGGCGTGTCCTCGGTGCAACGCTTTGAAGTGGATACATACCCGCGGTCCCGACCCCGAGACGGGCGAGCAAGTCGAACTCTTCAATCCCAGGAAACACATTTGGAGCGAACACCTCGCTTGGTCGTCAACAGAGCCGACACGGATCCAACCGCGGACTGCGATTGGACGAGCGACGGTCGCCTTTCTGGAACTTAACGGGACACGGCGAGTGGAGATCCGAGGCTGGCTCGCTTCGCTCGGTGTGCATCCGCCCGAATGAGTTTCGGGAATACATGCCCGTGACCTCGCTCCAAACAGTCCATGGTTATGCCGTCGGAGACGTGAACGGCGACGGCCGTCAAGACATTTTGTGCGCGGTCGGCTGGTACGAACGCCCGGCGGGCGACCCGTTCGCCCAGCCGTGGCGTCTGCATCCGGAGACCGCCCTGCGGATCGCCAGTTCCCCGTTCTTGGTGGTGGATGTGAATCGCGACGGGCGCAACGATTTGGTCTGGGGCAGAGGCCACGACTACGGCGTGTACTGGTGGGAACAGGGCCTGTCAACTTGCCGGCGTCGAAGCTTGCTCAAACTCCGCGACGATGTATCGGCAAGTCGGATGCACCTCCGCAAGTCCTTGCAGCGTCTCGATGAATTCGTCGGTTCGATCCCAGTCGTCTGCGACGAACTCGGGCAGCAACTCGATATCGTTCAGCAACTCGGCAAGTTCGTCATCCCCAGCGTCGTAAGCCTTTGCTTTGGCAACTGCGAGCAACCCCTCGCCCATCGTCGTTGGGTTGCGGAATCTGCTCTTCGCGCTGCCCGGGGTTGAAGGACGCGTTCATTCGCCCCCAAGAACTGCTGGTGCCACTATCGATGCGCGCTGTTCGGTACCCTTCCCAAGGCACGCCGGGCTGGTATGCTGGTTGTCAATGGTTTCCGCCGCCCAGGCCCCGAGGCGATTCCGCCAAGGTTAGGCCGTCGAAGCGGGGGGACCGGTTGAAATGAATCGAGGCGATGATGAACATAGGAACACAACTTGGATTGCGATTGGCTGTCTTGACCATGATCTGCCCTCTGATGGCCGCCGGCGCGGAGCCAAACCTGAGGTATCCCGACACCCGCCGGTCCGACCAAGTGGATGTCTATCACGGCGTCCAGGTCCCGGATCCTTACCGTTGGCTGGAAGATACGGACAGCGAGGAAACCAAAGCCTGGGTCGAAGCTCAGAACAAGGTGACGTTTTCCTACCTGGAGAAGGTCCCCCAACGAGCATCGCTGCGGGAACGCCTCACGAAGCTCTGGAACTTCGAGCGCTATGGCACGCCGGAGAAACGCGGCGGCCGCTATTTCTACACGCGCAACGACGGATTGCAGAATCAAAGCGTGCTGTATGTCGCCGAGTCGCTCGACGCGCCGCCCCGCGAACTGCTCGATCCCAACCAACTGTCCCAGGACGGCACGGTGGCGCTGGTCGGTTGGGAAGTCAGCGAAGACGGCCGTTACCTGGCCTACGGTCTGGCCGCCGCCGGCTCGGACTGGAACGAGTGGAAGGTCAAAGAGGTGGCCACGGGCCAAGATCGGTCCGACCACTTGCGGTGGGTCAAGTTCTCCGGCGTCTCGTGGACGCCCGACAACCGGGGCTTCTTCTACAGCCGCTACGACGAGCCGAAGGCGGGCGAGGAACTCACCGGGGTGAACTACTACCAAAAACTCTACTACCACACCCTGGGCGAGCCTCAGGACAAAGACCGGCTGGTCTACGAGCGGAAGGACCAGAAGGAATGGGGGTTTCGCGGCGAAGTCACCGAGGACGGGCGCTACCTGGTGATTTCCGTGTGGCGGGGCACGGAGGTCAAGAATCAGGTCTTTTACCAGAGGCTCGACACGCCCGCTGCGCCGGTCGTGGAATTGCTGGCCGGGTTCGATGCCGAGTACGAATTCATCGGCAACGAGGGCTCGACGCTCTGGTTCCAGACCGACCTGGACGCGCCGCTGCGGCGAGTCATCGCCATCGACGTCGAGCATCCGGAACGAAGCCGGTGGCGAGAGTTGATCCCGCAGGCCCAGCACGTGATCCGCGGCGTCAGCGCCGTCGGCGATCGGTTCCTGGTCGCTTACCTGAAAGACGCCGCGACGCAGGTGCGCGTGTTCGATCTCAGCGGCCGTTTCGAGCGCGAAGTGGCCCTGCCCGCGATCGGTGAAGCCGGCGGATTCGGGGGGCGGCGGAAGGATGACGAGACGTTCTACCAGTTCACGAATTTCACCACGCCGCCCACGGTCTACCGCTACGAAATCCGTAGCGGCGAGAGCACCGTGTTTCGGCGACCCCAGGTGGACTTCGACCCGCAGGCTTACGAAACCAGACAGGTTTTTTATCACAGCAAGGACGGGACCCGCGTGCCGATGTTCATCACGCACCGCAAGGGCCTGCCGCTGGACGGCAACAACCCCACGCTGCTGTATGCCTACGGCGGTTTCGACATCTCGATCACCCCCGCCTTTTCCGTGATGAACCTGGTCTGGATGGAACAAGGCGGCGTGTACGCCGTGCCGAACCTGCGCGGCGGCGGCGAGTACGGACGCGAGTGGCACGAAGCCGGCATGAAAGAGAAGAAGCAAAACGTGTTCGACGACTTCATTGCCGCCGCCCAGTGGCTGATCGACAACAAGTACACGTGCTCCCAGAAACTCGCCATCCGCGGCGGCAGCAACGGCGGGCTGCTGGTCGGGGCCGCGATCACGCAGCGCCCGGACCTGTTCGGCGCGGCGCTGCCGGCCGTGGGCGTGATGGACATGCTGCGGTTCCACAAGTTCACCATCGGCTGGGCCTGGGTTTCCGAGTACGGTTCCTCGGACGATCCCGGCGAGTTCCGCACGCTGATCAAGTACTCGCCGCTGCACAATCTGAAGCCCGGCACGCGGTACCCGGCGACGATGATCACCACGGCGGACCACGACGACCGCGTGGTGCCCGGCCACAGTTTCAAATTTGCGGCCGAGTTGCAGCGCGCGCACGCGGGCGACGCGCCCGTGTTGATCCGGATCGAGACCAGTGCCGGCCACGGCGCGGGCACGCCGACCAGCAAGTTGATCGACACGGCGGCGGATTCGCTGGCGTTCCTGTTGTCGGTGTTGTAGTAGCGGCACCAGGTTTTGGAGTGCGGTGCCTTGTCACCGCTTTGGGCGGCGGCCAGCAGCGTCGCGGCGGATTGGGTTCCAATGACAATCTGACGCGTCAGCGAGGGTCTTATGTGTGCAAAAGTGATCTTCCTGTCGATTCCCGGCCTCCGCGAGTGTGACCTCAGTGCCATGCCGCGACTGCGTGACCTGATGGCCAGAGGCGACCAGGCTTCCCTGACGCCCAGCTTTCCCTGCGTCACCTGGCCGGTGCAAGCCAACATGCTCACCGGCCGGCGGCCGGCGGAGCACGGCGTCGTCGCCAACGGCTTCTACTGGCGCGAGCAGCGCCGCGTGGAGATGTGGACGGCGCGGAATGACAAGATCGCAGCACCGCAGATTTGGGATCGGCTGCACCAGCAAGATCCTCGCCGGACGTCGGCGGTGTGGTTTCCGATGCTCAGCAAAGGCTGCGGTGCGGATTACGTCTGCATGCCCGCGCCCGTTCATCATCCGGACGGGGCTGAAGAGCTGTGGTGCTACACCCAGCCGCGCGAGTTGTACGGCGAGTTGCGGGACCGGTTCGGCCATTTTCCTCTGCAGCATTTCTGGGGGCCGCTGGCCAACATCAAGGCGACGGAGTGGATCGCGCGATCGGGGGTCCACGTGGCCGGCCGCCTTCGCCCGGATTTTTTCTATCTCTACTTGCCCCACCTGGATTATGCCGCCCAGCGCACCGGCCCGGACAGCCCGCCCGCGCAGGCGGCGGTCGCGGAACTCGACGCGGTCGTCGGGACGCTGGCCGACGGCTTGGCGGCTGCGTACGGCGACGCGGACCTCGTCTGGATCGCCGCGGGGGAATACGCCATCACGCCGGTCTCGCACGTTGTTTATCCCAACCGGGTCTTGCGTGAAGCAGGACTGTTGTGTGTTCGCGAGCAAGCGGACGGAGAGCACTTAGATTTGGAGGCCAGTCGCGCCTGGGCGCTGGTCGACCACCAGTTCTCGCACGTGTTTGTCCGCGATGCGGATCCCGGCACCCGACAACGGGTCGTCGAACTGTTCCGCGGCGCGGAGGGCATTGCCGAAGTCCTGGTGGGCGACGAGCGGGCCCGCTATCATGTGGATCATCCGCGGTCCGGCGACGTGATCCTGATCTCCACGCCACACAGTTGGCAGGCTTATTACTGGTGGCTGGACGACCAGCGGGCACCCGGCTTTGCCCGCACCGTGGATATTCATCGCAAACCGGGCTATGATCCGGTGGAACTGTTCGTGGACCCGCCCAGCCGAACGATTCCGCTAGACGCGACGCGCGTCCGGGGTTCACACGGCGCGCCGGTCCAAGGCGACCCGCAGCGAAGCGTCATCCTGGCTTCGCGGGCGGGCGTGCTGCCGCGCCCCGCGCTGGCGGATGTGGACGTCTGCGGACTGGTCTTGCGGCAGTTCCAGATACTTGCTGATCTTGTGTGATTCTAAAAGGCCAAAAACATGATGCTTCGCAACTACCGTATCGCAGTCATAGGACATACGGGCCGCGGCAACTACGGCCACGGCATCGACACGGTCTGGTTCGATCTCCCCGGCTGTCAGATTGTCGGCGTCGCCGATGCTGACGAGAAAGGGCTGGCAGCGGCGGTCCAGCGGCTCAAGGCGCCCAAGGGCTGTGCGGACTACCGCCAGTTGCTGGACGAAACCAAGCCCGACATTGCGGCGATCGGACCGCGCTGGCTGGACCAGCATCGGGACATGGTAGTGGCCGCCGCCGAACGCGGGATCCACGTGTACATGGAGAAACCGTTCTGTCGGACGCCCCAGGAGGCCGACGAGATCGTGGCCGCTTGCGAGAAGCACAAGACGAAACTCGCCATCGCCCACCAGACTCGCTACAGTCCCCGACTGCACATGGTCCGCCAGCTGATCGAGGCCGGGGCCATCGGCAAGGTGTTGGAACTGCGGGGCCGCGGCAAGGAAGATTCGCGCGGCGGCGGCGAGGACCTGTGGGTCTTGGGCAGCCACATTATGAACCTGATCCACCATTTGGGCGGCGAACCGCAGTGGTGTTGCGCCACGGTGCTGCAGGACGGCAAGCCGGTGACCAAGGAGCACGTCAAGCCGGGCAACGAAGGCATCGGGCCGCTGGCGGGCGACACGATCCACGCCATGTACGAGCTGGATGGCGGCGTGGCGGCGTACTTCGGCACCCGCCGCAACGCCGCCGGCAACCGCTTCGGCCTGCAGGTCTTCGGCACGGAGGGCGTGATCGAGATCCTCACCGGCCACCTGCCGGCGGTCCACATCCTGCAAGATCCGATGTGGTCGCCCGGCCGCAGCGGCAAATCGTGGGTCCCCGTCAGCTCGGCGGGGATCGGCAAGGAAGAACCGCTGCGCGACGGCGGATTGCACGGCGGCAACGTGCTCGCCTGCCTGGATCTGATGTCCGCCATCGAACAGGACCGACTGCCCGAGTGCAACGTCTTCGAGGCCCGGATGACGATCGAAATGATCTCGGCCGTCTTCGAGTCGCACCGGCTGGGCGGCCCCGCCAGGTTCCCGCTGCAGAACCGCCGCAACCCGCTGGAACTGCTATGAAGAAAGTATTCGGAAGCTTGGGTTTCCCACGGATGGCATCGCAATACCACGGATGAAAAACCAATCTTCTTTTTCCTATCCGTGGTATTGCCATGCCATCCGTGGGGTAACGTTTTTCAAATGAACCCGACTGGCCGAATAGGCTTGTGTGGCACGGCTTGCTCGTTAGCCGTACTGGACGAGGGCAGAGTCGGTGCGTTGTCGCGGCGGCGGGCCGCGTGGTAAGATGCTTAGTATGCGGCAAACTTAGGAGCGGCCGATGACGACTCGTCCAGCGACAAACCGGCGAGCGCGAGCTGAGATCGAGTATCCGACGCGGGACGGCAGACCCATGGGCGAAACCGATCTGCACCGCGACGTCATGGTCACCGCCATCGAGACGCTGAAGCTGTGCTATGCCGGACAACGCGTGTACGTGTCGGGAAACATCTTGCTGTTCTACAGGCCCGGCAATCGGCGGCGGCACGTGTCCCCGGACGTGCTGGTCACCAAGGGACTCCAGCAGCAGCAACGCGAAAACTATCTGCTGTGGCAGGAAGGCCGTCCGCCGAACATCGTGATCGAGGTCACCAGCAAGTCGACGCGCGAGGAAGACCTGGAGGACAAGTTCGAGATCTACCGGGACGAAGTGCGGGTGGCCGAGTACTTCTTGTTCGATCCCCGCGCCGAATATCTGCATCCGGCACTGCAGGGCTATCGGCTGCAAGCCGGACAGTACGAGCGGATCAAACGTGTGGCCAGCCGTCTGCCCAGCCTCGAATTGGGGCTGCACCTGGAGCAGGACGGCAAACAACTGCGGTTCTGGGACCCCGCCGCTCGCCGCTGGCTGCCTACGCCACAGGAAGCCCGTGAAACTGCCGAGGCGGAACGCCAGCGGGCGGAAGCGGAACGTCAGCAGGCCGAGGTGAAGTGGCGACAGGCCGAGGCCGAAGCGGTTAAGCTCCGGCAGGAATTGGAGTTGCTGCGGCGGAAGACCTAACCCGCACCTGAAAGGCCCCGGCGTTCCGCCCTGACGTCAGAGGCTGTGAAAAAATGGGACTGGCTCCGAGCTAGCACCGCGCCAATCCTTGGAAAAACAGGGGGCTGCGAGGTGCCTGTCCCAATTCTTTCACAGCCTCTCAGGGCTGCTTGGCGTACTCCTCCCACTGACGCTGGAATTCTCCGCGTGGCGGGGCCTCGCCGCCCAGCACCCAGAACCGGTAACGGAGCGTCAGGGACTGGCCGTCCTTCAGCTCTTTCTTGAAGAACGCCCCGAAACGCCCGTAGTCGCGGTAGGCGGACCAGACCGTGTCCTTGGGGTTGCCGGGATGGTTCATCTGCTGGACCGTGTACGACTTGTCGCCCAAAACGTACGTCTCGGCGGCCCATGACAAGTCCTTGTCCTTGCGAGGGTTGTTCCCCTCCTGCGGGAACACGTACTTGGTCTTCGTCTTGTCCAACTCGTTGGCCGGCCGGTAATGCACGCCGGCGTGTTCGGGGTCGCCGTCCAACAACGTGTCGCCCGCAACCGCCTTCAGCTCGGACGCGACGTCGACCATGACCAGCGAGGGGGCCGGACGGCGGTGAAACACGAACGTCCGTCGCTCCTCCAGCAGCGGCTCGCCGCTGGTAGCATTCCATGCAACCTGGGCGGTGAAAGAAGCCTGGTCAGGGCCAATCTGCTGATCCAGGAACTTCTGATGAATCTGTACGCCTCCGCCCATGCCCCAGAGATTGTAGGACCTGCCGCCGACGGTCAGCCTGGACCAACCGATGAAGATGCCGCGATGGTGCGTGTAGAAGCCGCCTGGACCCTTGGTGATCGGTTCTTTTCCGTCCGCGTCCAACACGTGCAGGAACGGCTTGTAGGTGTCGTGAAAACGATCGGGATCATACGCGTACACGTAGCGAGCCACCGGCTTGCCGTCCAAAACAACATTTAACGTCTGGCCGGGCGAGTCCTTCAGTTCAAATCCGTCAGCAGCCAGCACCGGGGCGGAAGCGAATGAAACGGCAGTCAAGAGGGCGGCGAGAATCGGAACGCGCACACCAGGTTGCGGAGCGGATGGCACGCTCGACGCCTTGCGGCGTTGGCGGGCCAGTCCCAGGAACAGTCCCAGAATCGCCATGGCGGCGAGGCACCACAACGCGCGATTGCCCGACGAGGCGGGGACAATTTGATCCGCGTTGTCGATGGGGAACAGAAATCCGGCCAGCATCACGTAACCGAGCGCGAACACCACCATGCTCATCACCGCCTGCAGCACCGTTCCCAACATCCAACGGAAACGCCCGGCGAACAAGCCGAGTCCCAGTCCCACGCCGACGGCCACCAGCACCCAAAAGATCCCCTGCATCGCCATTGTCCGTTGCATCGGTTCCAGGCGGCGATCGAGCCGCCACGCTTCGTGGAACTCCTGGGCAGCGAACCCAGCCAGCGCCCCGAACCCCGCGGCCAGCAGGACGCCGATCGCGATCAGGGCCAGCGAGGCCCCGCGGCGAGGCCGCCGCAGGGCCTCGACGACCGCAAAGACCAGGCCCGCCAACGCGCCCAACACCGCACCTGCCGCGATGGAGTTTCTCAGATCGAGGGCAATAATCTCAGCCGTCTGCTGTTCGCCTTCCGCCGGCGACGGCGGGCCCGCGACCGGTACCGGCGGAGGGCCGGCTGAAGTCGGCGGCTTGAAAAACGGAAACGCGTGGTCGAAAACGATCCACGCCACCAGGCCCGCCAGCAGGCCCGCGACGACCATCCAACCGGGGCCGGCGCACAGGCCCAGCGGCGCCATGCCGACGTCGTTTGACGGCGGGCTGTTCGTGGAATCGGAAGGTGCCGCTTGCGCTTCGGCTGACGTTTTCGGATCATGCGGTTGCTGCGTCATGGAGAGCCGCCTTCTTGGAGGGGTGTCGAAAGGTGGGGTGAAGACTTCACGGTTACGCCAATCGCATTCTGGCAGTGCGCTCAGTCGGCGTCAACGGTGGGTTTCCCCTTGGAGAGCGGCTCCGGCGGGGGGCGGTCTTCAGGGTCGGGAGGATCCGTTTCCGCTGCCGCCCGCTCGGCCTTGGTGGTCGAAGGAACGCCCAGCAGGCGGGCAGCCTCGTCGCGAAGTTCGGCCATCAGCACATCCCCGGGGGACTCCTGCTGCATCAGCTTCAGGGCTTGTTCCAAGGACTCCTTGGCCCGCTCCCAATCGTCGCCTTGCTTCCGCTTGTGCCGCGCCATGGCCAGCAAAAACAGTCGCTCCGCTCCCGGAGACGTCAAGTCGTCTGGGGGCAGCGCGTCCAGCGTCCGCAGGCAAGCATCGCACTGATCGCGACGGAAATCGACGTGCGCTTTCAGCGTCTGGTATCCGGCATGCTTGGGCTGGAACTGGACGAGTTTTTCGGCGTCCGCGGCGGCTTGTTCCAGGTCGGAGGGGCCGCCCAACTTGAGCAGCACGCGAATCCGCCTCGCCAGGTACTCCGGCTCATCCGGCAGTTGCCGGCGCACGGCCAGGGCCTGACGGTATGCTTCCGAGGCAAGTTGGGCCGCTTGTTTTCGGCGGTGAAAATCACCTCTGGATTCGTTCCAGAAGGCCATCTCGTCCAGCACGCGGGGATTCTGGGGCTCGACTTTCAGGGCGTCCTCCAACAACCGCAAAGCCGTGTCGAATTCCTGCTCCACCTCCTGATCGTGTCCCAGACGTTCCAGCAGCACGGTATAGTGGCGGCCGCACGCGGCGACGCTCCGCCGGAATTCGACCCGCTGTTCCTCCGTCGCCTGAGACTCCAGGGGGATCAACTCCTCGACGAACAGGTGGAGACTGTTGCCGAAGTCTTTCTCCGCCTCGTCGTCCACGGCCAAGTCCCGCAAGATGCGGCCCCGGATCGTGTGCGCGTTGGCCAGCGGTTCAAACTCGCCCACCCCCGCCGTCGGCGCGTCGGCCAGGCGGGCAAGTTCGACGACGGCGTCATCCATCAACTGGCGGGCCTTCTGGTTGCGATGCGCCGCGTGGTGCAACAGCCCCAGATGCGCCAGCGCGATGGCCCGATTCCGGCGCAGGTGCGGGAGCACCGCCACGTTCTGCAGCAGTCCGTCGTAGTGCCTCACCGCCCGCTCCAGAAAGTCCGCTTGTTCGTTGCACTGCCCCAGCGGCATGAGCGCTCGGGCCAGGCTCAGCTCGGTGAACGCCAGCCCCTCCCAATCGGACGGTTGGCTCGACGGAAAACCTGTGAGCCGCTGGTGATCGACCAGCGCTTCTTTCAAGAAACCGATCGCCTCTTGGTGGCTTCCGCGATCCGAAAGGACGCCACCCAGCAGGCTGCGAATCAGAGCCAGTTGTTCGAGCGGTTCCGGCTCGTCCGCAGAATTGGCTGCGACGGCCTGCGTCAGCGCCTCGCGGAACCAATGCTCGGCTTGCGCGAGGTTCTTGCCTTCGCGTTCCAGCAGGCCCAGGCTGATCTTCCATTCGATCTCCTGCCGCGAGCGGTCCGACGAATTGCGGGCGCGATCCAACTGCTTCCGTGCTTCGGCCAAGACTTTGCGCGCGCCGGCATAGTCACGCTGATCGAGGCAGAGGTCGCCGAGCTTTCGCGAGCAGAACGCAAGATCCAGTTGGACGTCGTGTTCGCCCAAGGGCGCGCCGGCCAACTCGCCGTAGGCCCGCCGCGCGTCCTCGTACGCCTGTGCCGCTTTCGGATATTCCCCGATCCGGCGCCGGATGTCACCCAGGCGCACCAGCGTGTGTGCCCGTTCGAGTCGGACCTGCGGGTCCTGCGAGGCCTGCCCGGAAAACTCTTCGTAGGACGACGCGGCCGTCTCCAGCAGTTGCACCCGAAACCTGTCCGTGCCGGGCAAATTCTGCAGCACGTTGCTGACCCCGGTGGCCATCAGGTCGATGGTCTGTTGCGCTTTTTGAAACCAGCCGAAAGCCGCCTGCCTGGCCTCCACTTCCCTCGCCCGCGCTGCGCCGGCCACTTGGCGGGCATGGTCGATGAACACGGCGGCGGTCGTGGCGGAGATGGCCGTCAAGGCCACCGCGGCGGCGATGGCCGCAGCCAACTGACGGTGGCGCCGAGCCCACCGTCCCGCACGCACGTACCACGGGTCGCGGTAGGTCGAAACGGGCTCGTCGCCCAGCCATCGCTGCACGTCATCGGCCAGCGCGGTGGCCGACAGGTACCGATCCATCCGGTTGCGGGACATGGCCTTGCGGCAGATCGCATCCAAGGCGCGCGGCACGCGGGGATCCACGGCGCGCGGTTGCGGGGTCGGATCCTCGGCGGCGCGCCGCATCCGCTCTTGCGAATCGCGCCCTTGGTGCGGCCGGTGGCCGGTGAGCAGCCGATACAGGATCGACCCCAAGCCGTAGATGTCGGTCAGCGCATCGACTTCGGCGTGCTTGCCCAGCGCCTGTTCGGGCGCCATATAGGCGGGCGTTCCCAAGACCTGGCCGGGTTGAGTCTCGACCCCGGCGGCAGCGTCCCAACGGGCCACGGGCTGCTCCTCCTCGGGCAGTTCCTCCGGCCTGTCCAGAAGCTTGGCCAGCCCCCAGTCCAGCACGATGACTTCGCCGTACTTGCCGAGCATCACGTTGGACGGCTTCAGGTCGCGATGAATGACGCGCCGCGAGTGGGCATAGGCGATCGCGTGGCAGACGTTGACGACCGCCTGCAGCAACCGCCGGAATTCGAGTCCCGCCGCCGCGCCCGCCCGGCGCTGCTTGTGGTACGCTTCGATGGCGTCGCCCAACGATTGGCCGTGGACAAACCGCATCGTGTAGAACGGGTAAGTGCGGTCCTGGTCGCGGGCCAGTTCGTACACCGGCACGATGTTGGGGTGCTCCAACTGGCCCGTGATCTGCGCCTCACGGACGAACCGCCGCAGCGATTGGTCGGTCGGCTGCTTGTCGGGGCGAATTTCCTTCAACGCCACGTCCCGGCACAGGTTCTTGTCAAACGCCAGCCAGACTCGCCCCAGGCCGCCTTGATCTTGGACGCGGGACAACGTGTAGTGCGAGATCTCGCCCTGCGCCAATTCGGCCGTCTCCGATACTCGCACGAATCCCGGCACGGGCTCCAGTTGCGACAGCGTCTGCTCGACCGCCGCGTCGCCGACGCCGCGCATCACGTCGCGGAGTTGGGGACCGGCGGCGTCGCTGAGCGCTTGCCGTACGTCGCCCTGCTTGCGGTGCAGCTTGCGATCCATCAGCCGCTGCACCTCGCTGCGCTCCTCGGCGCTAATCCAGTTGCGTTCGACGAGCAGCTCGGCCAGCCCCTTTTCTTTGTGGGCGGCCCACGTGCAACAGAGTTCCGCGAATTGCTGGACGTCGATCAGTTCCAACTCCAGAGCCAACACGCCGAACAGCAGGTTTTGATCCGTATTCATGGCCGATTCTCCCTATCGCACGAGCAGCATGCTCCAGTGCGCACAGCGGCCGCTGGTTTCGAAACGGAGGCCTGGCCGGCAGATCGGTCCGGGGCCTGCCTGCTGCGGGCGTCCGCGTTTTCGCTACTTCTTCTCCGCTTGGATCTGCGCCAAGGCGCCCTTCGCCTTGGCGTGGCCCTGGGCGGCGGCCTTGCGGTACCACTTTTCCGCTTCTGTCAAATCGGCCTTGACACCGATGCCGTACGTGTAGTTCATGCCCATCGCATATTCCGCATCGGCGTGGCCTTGCTCGGCTGCCTTGCGGTACCACTTGATCGCCTTGTCGTAGTCCTGCGCGACTTGCATCCCGTAGGCATAGCAGGTGGCCAACGCATGTTGGGCGTCGGCGCAGCCCTGTCGAGCGGACTTCTCGTACCACTTGCGGGCCTCAGCGAAATCCTGCACGACGCCCCGGCCGTTTTCGTAACAGCGGGCCAGATGGTACTGGGCCTTGGCGTCGCCCTGGCCCGCCGCCGCCCGATACGCGTCCGCCGTGTCCGACTCCGCGCCGGCACCGCTGTCCGCATTTCCTTCCTTGTGCCGACGTTCCAGGCGGAATGCCTTCAAGGCCTCCTTCTCATCGGCCACGATCTCCGCCAGCGTGTCCAGGCGGACGATGCGCAGGACTTCCTGCATCGACTCGTCCACGCTGCACATCTTCAGACCGACGTGGTGGGAAATGCAGCGCTTGGTCAGAATCGCCAACTGGCCGAGCATCGCCGACGACATGAAGGACACGCCGTCGAAGTTCAGCAGCAGCTGCTTGACGTTGGGCTGGCTGCCCAGTTCGAGCAGTTCGGTTCCAATCTCGCGGATCCGCACCTCGTCCGATAACTCGGGATCCACGAACCTGACCACCATTACCCCGTCGCGAATCTCTGATTTCGTCGCTGCCATGAAAGCGCCCTTTTGACGAGAACCCTCCCGCACCCCCCGCTGAACGTGAGAACCATTCAGCGACTTGCGATGCCTCAAAGTTGGAAGGGTACCGCTTGGAGCGGTTTCGGTCAAGAATGGCGGGGCGGAATTCCTCCCCAACGGGGTCCCGCCTTCGGCGGTCACCAATCGACGGCGGCCCCCCAGGAAAACCACAAAAGACCGAAAAATACCGGGTGTCCTGTGCCGGCGGTCAGTCCCGCGGGTCGCCCCAGGACGCCCACAACGCGTCCACCGCTTCCTCGCTGCCAAGTCTCGGATTGGGCGGGCGAGGGTCTCGCATTCGTTTACCCCGCCGCCGCCGCGCTCTTCGTCGGGGAACCCACCGCCGACGCCGCGTCGGCGGCTTGCTGATTGGCAGGCTAGACGACGCGATGCCCCGCCCCGTCCATGCTGCCGACACCGCGGAAGAACGCGTCTGCGGTGTCCTCCTCAAAACAGGGCCAATTGCCGCTGGTGGCTTTGGGCGACCTCGCCGGGCCAGGGCTCCATCTCGGTCACGCGGTGCGTGTGTTGGCGGAGTTCGTCGTGGAACATGCGTGCCAACGCGGGGGCGTACAATTCGTCCGGAGTGTGCGTAAAGACGTACGGAACCATTCCGCTGATGATCCAGGCGGCAACGGTCGGCGCCCACTCGCGGATCCAGGGGACGACGGACCGCACGTCGTTGCGGCCCACCAGCCGGACGATCGGACTGCGCGCCGTCACCACGCGATGGACGGGAAGCTGAGGCTTGCGGGATTGCGAAGCGCGTTCGTGGTCGTCGCTGGGCGGAGCACTAAACAGCGGCCGGCTGTCCAACAGCACTCGATCGACGCGCAGTTCCGCCAGCAGGTGGTTGAGGACGCGTTCGTTTTTGCCTTGATCGAAAAAGTCCGCATGGCGGACTTCGACGGCGTAGGCGAATTCGGTCGGCAGACGCCGCAGGTAGTTCTCCAAGTCGTCCAGGTGACTGGCCGAGAAGGTCGGCGGCAACTGCAGAAAGGCCGGCCCCAGCCGCTGGCCGTCGTCCAGGATGCGAAGGATGTCGAGAAAATCCTCGGTCTCCGTTTCCGCGTTCACCAGCCGATGCTCGTGGCTGATCGCTTGCGGGAATTTGAGCACGAACCGGAACGGAGGCTTCGTGGCATCGACCCAGCGCTGGACGGCGTCCTTCGATGGAAGGGCGTAGAACGTGCTGTTGCCCTCGACGGCGTTGAAGACTTGTGAGTACTGACTCAGCCACTGGTCGCGCTTGGCATGCTGGGTAAACAGATTCCCCTGCCAGCGTGCCGAAGCCCAAACGGGGCAACCGAGAAAGTACAACGATCGTTTCATCGACTTGCCTGATCCGCTACACTGGGAACCCAAAGTAGCAGGCACGCTCCGCGTGCCGTCCGCCGCTATTTGGTTTATAGCGTCCTGCGGCGGACTTGCCCAGCCTGGGAGGATGATTTCATGACTGCGTTCGACTTCTTTTGCCTGGGCCGAATCATCTTCGGCCGTCAGACCGTGAACCGCATCGGCGAGTTGTCGGCGGCACTCGGCAAGCGAGCCCTAGTCGTGACCAACGCCGGTCAGCCCGGCGACGGGGGCGTCGTGGATCGGCTCGCGGCGCTGCTGGACGCTGCCGGAGTCGCCATGACGTGCTGCCAGCAGCGAGGCGAGCCGACGGTGACGGACGTGGAGCAGTCGCTTCAGACTGCCAAGTCAGCCAACTGCGACCTGGTCATCGGCCTGGGCGGCGGCAGCGCGATCGACGCGGCCAAAGCGGTCGCCGGCCTGATGACCAATCCCGGTTCGCCGCTGGACTACATGGAAGTGGTCGGCAAAGGCCGGCCGCTGACGCAACCGGCGGCGCCGTGGATCGCCGTGCCGACTACTGCCGGCACCGGAGCCGAGGCTACACGCAACGCGGTGATCGGCTGCCCGGAGAAGAAGTTCAAGGCCAGTCTGCGGAGCGAACACTTGCTGGCCAGACTCGCCCTGATCGACCCGGAGTTGGCGGTCGGGGCACCGCCGGAGGTGACCGCCGCCAGCGGATTGGATGCGCTGTGCCAGTTGATCGAGTCGTACACGTCGAATCGTGCCGGCCCCCTGACGGACGCGCTGGCGCTGCAGGGAGTGCGTCTGGCAGCCACCGCGCTGCCGCGGGTCTGTGCCGACGGCTCGGACCTGGACGCGCGGGAGTCGATGGCGCTGGCCGCGCTGCTGAGCGGCATCACGCTGGCCAACGCCGGCCTGGGCGCCGTCCACGGCTTCGCCGCTCCGCTGGGCGCCAACTTCCCCATCCCCCACGGCGCGGTTTGCGCCGCTCTGCTGCCGCACGTCGTGGAGGCGAACATCGCTGCGCTGGCGGCGGAATCGGGCCAGCATCCGTACTTGGAACGTTACGCCGAATTGGGACGGCGCTTGAACGGCAACTCAACGCTGTCCCGCGCAGAAGCCCTGGAAGCCTGCCGCCGATTCCTGTTCGATCTGGTTCACCAGCTGCGCATCCCGCC
Source organism: uncultured Pirellulaceae bacterium (assembly GCA_964409865.1). Lineage (GTDB taxonomy): Bacteria > Planctomycetota > Planctomycetia > Pirellulales > Pirellulaceae > Anammoximicrobium. The sequence continues at coordinate 16,022 of CAYPGE010000008.1, read as the reverse complement.
GCTGCGCGACTTCGGACTCCAGCCGGCGCACGTCCCGGACCTGGTCGCCCTGGCCCGCAAAGCCAGCAGCATGCGCTACAACCCCGTCATCCTCGCCGACGAAACGCTCACACAGATCCTGACCGCCGCCGCCGGATACTGACAAGTCGTAGCATGGCTCTCCGAGCCGTGCCCATGCGGTAGCACCGGCTCCGCCACGGACAGGCTACGCAATCCGCGATTATTTCAACGGCGGTTGGAACACGTCAAAGGCATCGACGTTCACCGCGCCGTCGCCGCGAGCGACGAGCTTCACGACGTGGGGACCGTTGGACAAGTAGTCCGCCAATCGCAGGCGGAACTTCTCTCGCGTGGCGCCTTTGAAATCGACCGTGGCCGCCGTCGCTCGGAAAACCTCGAACGTGAAACGATCGCCACTGCGGTTGTTCTTGGCGTCGCGCCAGAAAGCCGGATCGACGACGATCTGGCCCGACTTGCTTGTAAACGGTTTGAGGCCGTTGCCGCTGCCGTCCGGGCCTGTAACGCTGCCGACCAGTTCGTAATCGCCGGTATCGCTGGTCATCGTCATCGTCCACGACTGGGGGACGATGTTCGCTCCCAGCGACACCGCGTGCGGGCAGCGGTCGCGCGGGGGATTGGGGGGCAAAGGCGCGTTCTGCTTGTCCGGCTGGATGTAGCCGGCATAGAACGCCTCGGCTTTCGCCGCCGGCTGGCCGTCGATCCAGACCTCGGCCGTGCCGCCGCTGGGATCGCGCCAGCCGATCAACTCGATCCGGTTGCCGGTGAACTTGAAACTCAGCGCGCTGCCTTGCGTGGTGGCGGTGCGAGCCGATCCACCTTCTGCCATGGTCCATCTGCCGGCGTCCATTTCGACGCCCGCCGGCGCTTCCGCCTCGATCCGCCGCTCGCGCGACTCCGGATCGTCGGCAAACTTGTCGGCCCGGTGGAAGTGCCGCGCGATGTTCATCACGGTCATCTTCGAGGCGTACCGATTCTCGTGGACCGAGTCCGCCAACAGGTCTTCCGGTACCAGGCCGTGCTCGACCATGTACTGCGTCATCTCGCGGCGGTTTTCCACGAACTCGACGCCGTATTTCTCGCACATTGCCCGCAGCGCCGCGGGCTCCTGATGGCTGTTGCGGGCCTCCGGGTCCGGCCAGACGGGCTTGTGCGGCAGGCACCAGTGCAGGCTGCCGACCAGGATGTCGGCCGTCGTGTGCCGGCGCAGTTCGGCGATCATCGCATCGACGTCTTCCGTCTTGCCAAAGTTGTAGATCAGCACCACGTCGGGCTGGTCGGGAATGACCAGATGGCGAGCCCAGCCGTGGGAGAAGTGGTACGAGGTCGAGTTGCCCGCGATGCGCTTGTAGACGATCGGCGGCGCGTTGGGAAACCGCTGGCGGATCAACTCGATGAGCAAGTCGCCGTTACCCAGCCCGTTGGTAAAGCTGGAACCGATCGCCCAGATCAACAGCGGCCGCTCCGGGTCGAAACCTTTTTCCAGTTTCTGCACCGTGAGGGCCATGTTCGCGCCGTCCGTCGGCCGAGGCGGCGCTTGATACTCGGGAGCGCCCTTCGGCGGCAGCACAGCGGGATCGGCGGCCGCAGCGGCGCAAAGCGCAGCCAGCCCCAACGAAAACCAAACGACGACGGGTAGCAATGAGAGACGCATCGATTCCTCCTTTGCAGAATTGAATTCACTGCTTTCCATAAGCCGCCAATTCGCCGTTCTCGGCGGCCAAAAACAGACGCCCGCAAGGGGCGGCGGCGCCATTGAACACGGGCGGCGAAGGCAGAGACTGCTCGGCCAGTCGCTCGCCGCTGGCCGCGTTGATGACGTACAGCACGCCGCCCTTGCGGCCTTCGAACGCGCCCAGCGGGTCCTGCGGATCGACCATGTCCGGCGGCCCGGCGGCGATCAGCCGGTCGCCGGCCAGCAGCATGGCGCGAATCCGCACTGGCACGCGGCACGACCAATCGCTGACCCGGCTGTCCAAGGGGTTGGCAAACAGCAAATAGCCCTTGTCCGCCGGAGTGAAGAAGACGTTGGGGTCCAGGCCGCGGAGGCTGTCGAACATGCGGACGACATAAAACCGCTGGTCGTCGTGGACGATCAGCCGGCCATAGTTCTGCGCCGCTGCGAACGTCCACGGAGTGCGTTTGAAGTAGCTGTCGTCCAGGAAACCGCCTTTCACCTGCAGTTGGGGCTTGCCGTTGGCCGGTTTCAAGTCGTTGTCCAGCGCGGTCCCGCGCAGGTAGATCCGCTCGCCGTCGCCCATCAGGATGTCGGGCAGCATGCCCATCGGCGGCAGGAAGTTCTCCTGTAAATTCTCGACCGTGTAGCTGGGGCCGGAAAACAGCGTCTGGCAGCGGAGTTCGCCTGTGTCGGCCGCCACGCCGTACACGCCCAGACCGCCGTCCAGGTGCGAACTGCGTCCGGCCGTGAAATACGCCACGCCGTTTTGCACCAGCACGCTGCCGTGCACGGGCCATGCGGATTCGAGCTGGCCGTCGGCACCGATCAGTCGCTCGCCCGGCGCCGCGCGGAGTCGCCACGCCAGCCCGCCATCGGCTGCGTTCAAGCAAACCACCCAGCCGTCGGCGCAGCCGAACAGCAGCCTGCCCTGGTGATACGTCGGCGGCGAATCCACGCGGCCGCCGGCGGTGAAGTCCCACCGCTTCGCGCCGTTGCGGGCGTCCAGGCACAGCACGCGATGGTCTTCGATCGAGGCGACGAACACGCTGTCGCCGACCGCGATGGGGGGCGTCAGACGCGGGCCGATCTTGACGCGCCACAATTCGGCGAGTTCATCCGGCAATCGGGCCTTGGTCGCCCCGGTTCGCATCCCGTCGCGGCGGTACGCGGGCCAGTCGTCGGAAGGATGAGGGATGGCGGAAGGATGAGGGATGAAGGAGGAAGGATGAAGCGCGGCTTCGTAGGCCGGGCCTTTTTCCAGACGCGGCGAGGCGGACCAGTCGAACGTCTCGGCCTGGCGGCGAGCCGCCAGTGCCAGGAAGCCGTTCAGCTTCTCCTCGATGTAGCACTGACAAGGATGCGGCGGCACGTACTGCAGTCCGTTGGCCGGCATCATGCCCACGTGGCACGTGCTGCGGACCCAGTTGTCCACGGTGTGCTGGCCGTGCTCCAGATCGACGAACTCGGTGCCGCGCCGGCTGGCCAGGATGAACTGCGTCGTCGCCTTGTTCCGATAGCAGCGGTGATGGTGGTTGGCTTTGAAGATCGCCCCCAGCGGCATCTGTTTCTTCAACTCGCCGGTGTGCAGGTCGTAGCCGTTGGCGCTGGTGGGGTAGATCGCCCGGTCCTTGGCCCTGCCCGCCGCGCTGGTCCCGATTTCCAACTCGGCGCTCCACGTCCAGACCAGATCGCCGATCACGAACACGTCTTTCCATTCGTACCACAAGTGGCCGATGTACTTCTTCGGCTGGCTCCACAACAGCCGGCCGGTGTCCGCAACAAACCCGGCCAGCTTGTTCGGGCTGGCGTGGACCACCACGCCGTCGCGCACGATCATGGTCCCGATCCAGAGGTTGCCCTGTGAGCGAATGCCGCCCGCGGTCTGGTCCGCTTCGTCCTGTGGGAACGCAGCCCGCCAAATCTCCTTGCCCGAACCGGCGTCCAGGCCCACGATCTCCGGTCCGTCGAGCAGCGCGATGGTCCGGCCGTCGCTGGCCATGTTCGGCGCCGGGTCCAAGTCAGCCGGCTCGCTGCCGCCGTGCATCTCTTTCCACTTGATGTAGTCCACCGTGCTGCCGCGGTAGGTTTTTGGCGAGGTCCACAGCCGTTTGCCGGTGGCGGCTTCGATCGCTACGACGCGGACCTGCGAGCCGTCGAGCATCGACAGGAACAGCGTCCCGTCGTGATGGAGGATTTCGCCCGTCCGCTCGGTGCCGGCGTAAGTCTGCACGATCTCGCCGGTGCGGGCGTCCAATTGCACGACCGGAGCCTGATATCCCAGCGTTACGTAGACGAAATCGTCGACCGCGACCAGCCGCTTCTGGATGTTCAGCGGAATATCGCCGGGCCGCGTGTTGAACCAAATCGGCTTCCATTCGCGCCAGCCCCAGCGGCGGATGGGCACTTTCCACAGCAGCGTGCCGTTGAACGCATCGCGGGCGATCAGGAACCACTTGTCGGGCAGCGAGTGCTGTCCCACCAGGCTGATCGGTGCCTCGTCGACGATGGCGAACAGGCGGCCCTGGGCGGTCACGAGGCTGCTGACGCTGGAGTCCGTCTCGTGGCATCGCAGCCAGCGCGGGCCGCCGACCCACTGCAAATGTACGGGCGGCCCGACGACCGTGTCCTGCGCCACCGGATTGCCGTCCGAGCCGTGCAGATAGTGCGTCCACTGGTCGATCTCCGCCGGCCAAGGTTTCCGGAAGCCCCGCCACGCGACGCCCGCCTCGACCGGCAGCGGCTGCAATCGCCCGCCGTCGTCCAACTTCACGGTCCCTTCACCTGCCGGGTCCGGATCAGCAACGAACGCCGTTCCCAGCGGCGCTAGGACGCGTTCGACTTCCTGCGTCGCCAAGCCCCGCTCGACGACGCGCCCCGCCGCGGGGATCACCACAACGTTGATCAGGTTCCCGGCATACGGCAGTCGCGTCTGCTCCCACCGGCTGACCGATACCGTGCCGTACAGGCCCTCGGCGCGAATCGCCTGCCGCAGCATGTCGCACCGCTTCTGATCCGCGGTCAGGCAGTGGACCAGGAAACTCCCACGCTTGGCCAGCGCCACGGCGAGATCCGACTCCGTTGGCTCGACGACAGCGATGATCCCGCCCGCCTTGCCGCTGACCCGCACGATCGCGGCCGCCGCGTCATCCGTGGCCTGGCGAATAGGTTCGCCGCCCGCGGCCAGGCCGGTCAGGACGAGCCAGATGATCGTAGACCGCACACTCCGTGTGCGGAATCCGGCCGCACACGGAGTGTGCGGTCCACGGTGGCCGTGCCCTGGCCGCGTCACTTTTTTCCACATTGCTCCGCAATCTCCTCTTCGCTCAAAGCCGTCAGGAAGACCTTGACCTCGTCGATGATGCCGTTGAACGAGTCCGTAATCTCCACCGCGCTGTTGCCCAAGTCGCCGCCGATCTCCATCCCCTGGCCCGCGTTTCCGGGCATGAGCCCGTCCGTTTTGGTCTGGGCCGCCAGTTTCCCATTGACATACAACTCGATCCTATCGCTCTGGATCACGCCCGCCAGATGAACCCAATCGCCCCCGACCGGCTCGCGGCCGACGGCGATGTAGATCGGGCCGTCCTGTTCCCGATGAATGCCGAACTTGGCCACCCCGTCCAGCAGATACAAGGAATAACCGCAGAACGCCCCGCCGCGAGCCACCACGACGCCGCGGTCCGCATCCGATTTGACCCAGGCCATCACCGTCAGCGGCTGATTGGCCATCGGCAACTTCGGCACCTTACCCAGGCTGACGCACGAGCCGTCGCCGAATTTCAGCGCGGCACCGACCTTGCCCGGCACGGGCGCGCAGCGGCGGATCTCGCCGTCGTTGCCTCGGCCTGTCACGTCGCGCGCGGTTTGCGCGTTCTGGTCGTCGAAACTCCACCACGCCGCCACTTCGGCCGGCGGGTATGCCTCGTTCAACAGACGCTCGATCGCCGCGCGAACGGACGCGTCCGGCTCCGCGGCCAGCCGCGCCGTCAGCGCTTGCTTGACCTCCGGCCCCGGCGTCCTGGCCAAGGCCTCGACCACCCTCCGCCGCACGGCCGCGTCTGGGTCATCCAGCGCGCCCAGCAGCGACTCGACCGCGGCGGCCTTCAGCTCGCGCAGCGCCCGCACGGCGCGAAGTCGCGTGGCCGGCCGCGGCGCGCGAAGCAGCGCCGTCACGGCCTTCAGGGCCACCTCGTCCCCCAGCCCTCGTAGAATCCACGTCGCCGTGGACACCTCGACCGCCTCGTCCTGCAGCAAGGCGGCGTACTTTTCCGCCAGCGACGGATCGCGCAGTTCGCGGAGCGCCCAGGCCGCGTGGTCCCGCACGCACCACTGGGCATCCCGCACCGCCCGCAGCAGTTCGTCCGCCGCCCGCACGTCCTTGATCTCGCCCAACGCATAGGCCGCGTACATCCGCACGTTCGTGTCGTCGTCCCGCAGGGCCTCGATCAGCGCTGGCACGGCTCGGCCGTCCTTGATCGCGCCCAGCGCCTTGGCCGCTTCGCGCCGCACCGCCGGCTCACGGTCTTTCAACGCCGGCAGCAGCAACATTGTTGCCGCCTTCTCCGCGTCGCGTCCCAATTCAACCGCCGCCTGAACGCGGACCGCCACCACCGGCGACGCCAAATCCGCGCCGTAATCCCGCGGTCCCATCACCGCTTCGCCGTCCGCCGCCACCCCCTGCCCGCCCGAGATCGACGCCCAAAGCAGCAAAAGCAGCACCACCGTTCGCACGTTCCGAATCTGCCGTTTCATGATACGCCCTCCGCCACTCGAGTCGCGAAAGGCGGACAGGACCGCTTTTTTACGTTTCGGCAAAGCGGTCCTGTCCCCCTTTCGCAAAGCCATTCAGTCTACCAGCATCGGCGCCCAGAGACGGCTCTCGGCCGGAATCTGCGGGGTCTGGCCGTCCGGCGGAAAACTGGACTTGACGGCGGCGCCGAGTTGGGCGGACAGTTCGGCGACCGTCTGCGCGTGATCCGGCCGGTCGGCCAGGTTGGTCAGTTCCTGCGGGTCGGCCTGGTGATCGTACAATTCACGGCCCAGCCGGCCTTCGTCCCATTCCGTGTAGCGCCAGCGCGGCGTGCGCAGCGTGTAGCCAAAGAAGCGGTTGCCCGCTGCGTCCTTCGCGCCGCCCGTTGCCACCTTCGCACCGCCGGCGGCAGTCTTCCGGCCGGCGGCGGGACGCGCCGCGCGGCCTCGGGTCACCTGGGTCAGCGCCCAGCCGCGGCCCACGACGGTGGGATCTTTCAGCATCGGCACCAGACTCTGGCCCTGCAGGTTGTCTGGGCCTTTCACGCCGGCCAATTCGCACAGCGTGGGGTACAGGTCGAGGTGGCTGACCGGCGAATCCGCTACGCTGCCCGCCCGCGACGTGCCGGGTGCGACAATCAACAGCGGCACCCTCGCGCTGCCCTCGAACAAACTCATTTTCTGCCACAGGCCGTGCTCGCCCATGTGATAGCCGTGGTCGCTCGTAAAAACGACGATTGTGTTGTCCGCCAGGCCCAGCCGGTCGAGCGCGTCGATCACGCGGCCCACCTGCGCGTCCATAAAACTGATGCTGGCGTAGTAGGCTTGGAGGCACTGCCGCCGCAGGTCGTCGGTCAGCTTGTCCTGCTCCCGCTTGTAACTGCCCAGTGCGGCGGCGGGCAGGTCGGCCTGGTCCTCTTGCACGTTCTGCACCACGGGCATCTGGCCCTCGGGGTACCAGCCGAAATAGGGCACTCGCGGAGCGACGTAGGGCGTATGCGGGCGGAAAAAGCCCACGGCCAGGAAGAACGGGCGGTCCTTCTGCCGCGCGCAGCGTTCCAGCACCCACTCGGCATCGGCCGCGTGCAGGCCGTCGGTGTGATACGCGTCGCTTTTGGGCGAAGCATACCAGCTCAAGGTGCCGCCGAAACTGCCGGGCGTCAGTGAAAAGATGTGCGGCTCCTCCTCCATCCGGTCCACGCCGGCGGGATTCAACTCGAGTTCCCACGAGGCCGGATCGTCATGCCCGTTGGTGCCGATGGACTTGGGCACGTTGTAATGGTACAGCTTGCCGATCCGCGCGGCGAAGTAGCCGGCCCGGCGAAAGGCCTGGGGCAGGCTGACGTGCGACGGAATCGTCTGCCGGAAGAGCTGGGCGTTGGCCTGGATGCCGGTGCTGTTCGGGTACAGTCCGGTGAGCATCGAGTTGCGGCTGGGGCCGCACAGCGGGAAACTGCAGTAGGCGCGTTCGAATCGCACGCCGCGGGCCGCCAGTTGGTCGATGTTCGGCGTCCGCGCCCGCGGGTCACCGTAGCAGCCGAGGTAATTGTTCAAGTCGTCGGAAATCAGGAACAGGACGTTGGGTTTGGCGGCCTGCGCCGGCACTTCGGCCGCCTCGAGCGCGTGGCTCTGGCCGAGCAGGCAGGCCACGAGGCAAAAAACCGTTCGGATCACCGCACTTCCGGCGGTCGTGTGTCGGGCGGTCATGATGGCTCCTTGCGGGTTCGTATTCGGCCAGCGGCAAAGACAAAACAACCCGCAGCGTGAGCGAGGCGATCTGGAACTCGGATGGTCTTCTCACCAAGGCTGCGGGGCATGATGGGCCAGATCAACTTCTGCTGCTCGTATTAGGGCGAGTGCGCCGCACGCTGTCAAGAATGCAACCGCTCGCCCTACCGGATCGTCCGCGGCCCTTGCGGGGCTACTGCTACGCTCTTAGAATGACCGCCTTTCGCTGCCGAACGACAAGTCGGACGACGTGTCCGACGCGGTGCTGCGACGTGAACGCAGGTTTGTGCACCGAAAGAACCCCAACCAGAACGGAATTCCATGTCACGCCGTTTCATTCAGCAGCTGTCCGACCGCGAGCAGGTCGACGAAGTGTTCCTGGTCGCCGACAAACAACTCCGCACCAATCGCCAGGGCGGACTGTACCTGCAGATGCGATTGTCCGACCGCACGGGTTCCCTTACGGCGATGATGTGGAATGCCAACGAAAAGCTGTATCACGCGTTCGAGAACGGCGACTACTTGCGCGTTCAAGGCACCGCGCAGGTTTACAACGGCGCGCTGCAAATGATTGTCACGCGGATCGACCGCACGCCTGCCTCGGAGGTGGACGAAGCCGACTTTGTGACGCTGGACACGGCCAAGGTCGACCAGCTGGCGACTCGCGTGAGCGAGTTGCTGCGCGGGATGCGGAACTACCCCCTGCGGAACCTGGCCGATTGTTTCCTCATGGACGAGACCTTCATGGCCCGATTCACGGCGGCCCCGGCCGGCATCAAGAACCACCACGCCTACCGCGGGGGCCTGCTGGACCATGTCGTCAGTCTCATGGAGGTGACGGCGGCCGTCGCACCGCACTACCCGGAAATCGATCCCGACCTGTTGCTGATGGGCGCGTTCCTGCACGATATCGGGAAGATCAAGGAGTTGACCTACGAACGCGACCTGGCCTACAGCGACGAGGGGCAACTGATCGGCCATCTGGTGATCGGCGTCAGCCTGCTGGAGGACAAGATCCGCGAGGCGGAGAAGCTGTCGGGCGAACCGTTTCCGGAGGAACTGCGGCTGCGGCTCCAGCACATGATTCTCAGCCATCACGGCGAGTACGAATTCGGCAGCCCCAAGCTGCCGATGACACTGGAGGCGATCGCGTTGCACTTCCTGGACAACCTGGACTCGAAAATGCACAGCATCAGCGGGATGATGCGCGAGGACGCCAACGACGACAGCCCCTGGACGCCCTACCAGGCCAGCCTGGGCCGCAAACTGTACAAAGGCCGCCGCGGGGAGGACAACGGGGAGTAGGCACCGTTCGAGAAATGACAATCAGATGCCCCGTGAGCGGCAAGGCGCTAGCCGCCGGTATTGCGGTCGATCCAGAACCGGTGGCTAGCGCCATTCCGCTCACCTGTTTATCGAACGGTGCCAAGATGAACCAGGAGCGACGTATCATGAGCACCCCCAGACGATTGAATATCCGGCGGATCGACAGCCAACAGAGCGACGTGCAACAGGCGCTCGGCGCCCTGCGCGAGAAACTCAGCCCCCGCGGCGACGTGGTCAGCCAACGGGGTCGCCAGCGGACGATCGAAGTGTTCGGCAGTCCTTTGAGTCCGCAGCAAGTGGTGGAGAAGATCTGCTCGGACGTGCGCCGCGAAGGTCTGGATGCGGTGCTGCGGTACGGCGAACGGCTGGACGGCACGCGCCTGACCGCGCAGACCATCCGCGTCAGCGAGGCGGAGATCGCCGCCGCGCATCGCCAAGCATCGCCAGAGTTCCTGGCAGCGGTCCGCCGCATTCGCGACAACGTGCTGGAATTTCAACAGGCCATTCTGCACCGGGACGTGGAAGTACAGCGGCCTGCGGGCGTGCGGTTGGGACAGCGTTATGTCCCGCTGCGGCGAATCGGCGTGTGCGTGCCGGGCGGCGCGGCCGCGTATCCCTCGACGCTCCTCATGACGGTCGTCCCCGCCCAGGCGGCAGGAGTGCAGCAGATCGCGGTCGTCGCTCCGCCGACGCCGTTCGGCGCCAACAATCCGGACGTGCTGGCCACCTGTGGCGAATTGGGCGTGAACGAAGTGTACCGGATGGGCGGCGCGCAGGCCGTCGCAGCGTTGGCTTACGGCGTGGCGGGACTGCCGCCGGTGGACAAGATCGTCGGACCGGGCAACTTGTTCGTGGCGCTGGCCAAGAAGTTCGTGTTTGGGGAAGTGGACATCGATTCGATTGCCGGGCCCAGCGAAGTGGTGGTAATCGCCGACGATTCGACCCGCCCCGACTATGCCGCCGCCGACTTGCTGGCCCAAGCCGAGCACGCGCCGGGGGCCAGCATCCTGATCACCTGGAGCCGCCAGACGCTGGAAGCCACGGCGGCGGAACTCGAACGGCAAGTGGCCCAGTTGTCGCGCTGCGAAGTGACGGTGCAGAGCCTGGAGGATTTCGCGGCCTTGATCCTGGTTCGGGACGAAGACGAGGCCTGCGCCATCACCGATTCGATCGCCCCGGAGCACTTGCACATCGCCACGGACAACGCCGCGCGGCTGTTGGAGAAAATTCACCACGCGGGCGCCACGTTCCTGGGCAACTACAGTCCCGTGGCGGTCGGCGATTATGTCGCCGGCCCATCGCACGTGCTGCCGACCGGCGGCACCGCCCGCTGGGCCTCCGGCTTGTCGGCCAACGATTTCCTCCGCGCGCACAGCGTCATTGCCTACACTGCCGAGGGTCTGCGGCACGTGGCCGCTGACGTGCAACAGTTGGCCGAAAAAGAGGGCTTGACCGCGCACCGAGCCAGCGTCGACATCCGCGTGGCGGCAATGTCCCGGTGATCGCCGAGTTGGCTCAACGGGGCCGCGCAGTCATCGAACCTCGGCTCGTCGGTTCCCCACGATCTCGCCACGACGAGGTCACGGGGAGTCCCGCCCCGCGAATTCCCACCGCTGTGGCTTGACGCCCGTTCCCTTGCCCCGCACCTCGATCCAATCCAGTTCCACGGGTTTTCCTTCGCTGGCCGGAAGGTAGAGACGAACGACGCCCAGCGGCCCTCGCGTGGGGACCTCGACGGAAAGGGTCTGCCAATCGCCGGCTGGCACGTCGAACGGGACGGATTGAACGCCCGTCGGGTCGCCGGCTCCGTTGGGCAGCCACTCGATTTTTCCCGCCCCGCCGCCCGTCGCGCGGACGCGGAGTTGCACCGTGGCCGGTCCGCCCAGCTTGCCCATGCCGTGTCCGAGGAACGCCGTGCCGGGCTTGCCCGTGCCGGTCATCGTCAGTACGCCATCCTTGACGGCGGCGACGCACTGGCGGGCCTTCCAGCCTTCCAACGGGTCGTCGGGCGTCGCCGCGGACTTTGCGGCGGCGGGCCGGTAGGCGGGGTTCGGACGCGGATACGTCGCACCCGTGTCGGCCAGGAAACGGTCGATCAGCGCGTCGAGTTCCTTGACGCGCGTCGCTTGGACGGCGGCCAGGTTCTTCGTTTCGCCCAGGTCGTCGCGCAGGTTGTACAGCTCGTGCCGACCTTCGTCTCCTGCCGGCACGCCGAACCAGCGGATCAGCTTCCAATCGCCGGAGCGGACCCACGCGCCGCCCGCGCGGCCGGGGCTGCCGCCGTGCGGGAAGTAGTTGAAGAACGCCTGCCGGTCGAGGGTGCCGGTTTGTCGGAGCACGGCGGCGTAGCTTGCGCCATCCATGTTCTGCTGCGCCGGCCGCGGCAGGCCGAGCAGGTCGAACAGGGTGGGATACAGGTCGATGTGACCGACCACCGCGTCGCTGGTGGCGCCGGGTTGGATGCGGCCCGGCCAGGACCACATCAAGGGAACGCGCGTGCCGCCTTCGTACAGCGTGCCTTTGCCGTCGCGCAGCGGCGTGTTGACGGTCGGCGGTTGAATGCCGGCCCACTTGCGCCAGTCCGTCAGCAGCGGATCGTCCGGCTTGCGTTTCAACGCCTTGGCGTCCTGGTCCGTGTTGCTGTGCGTGTTGCCGCCGTTGTCCGAGTTGAAAATGACGATCGTGTTGTCCGCCAACTGGAGGCGATCGAGCGTGTCCAGGACGCGGCCGAAGCACTCATCGACGCTCTTGAGCATCGAGGCCATAATCGGATTGCCCTGCACGCCCCGCGGGTCCTTTTTGGAAGCGAAGGCACGCGTATACTCCACCTTGTGTCCCCACGGCCCGTGGACGCCGTAGTTCCACAGATTCAGGAAGAACGGCCGGTCCCGGTTCGCCTCGATGAAGCGGACGGCCTCGTCTGCCAGCCGATCCACGATGTACTCGCCGGGCGGGCCGTCGGTGATGGTGCCGACGCGGTTTTGGCCCCTGGGCTCCCCGTCGGGTTTCACGCCGTAGGGCGAGAAATAGTTGCCCGGCGGGCCTGGGTCGGGGTGACAGTGGAAGGCCACGTCGAAACCTTGCTGCTCCGGCCAGTGCGGCTGGGTCAGCCCCAGGTGCCACTTGCCGATGTGCGCCGTGCGGTAGCCCGCGTCGCGCAGGGCCTCGGCCAGCGTGTACTCCGAGGGCTCCAGGTAGTTCTTGCTCTGCGGCGTCAACATCGGCTGTGCGGGCCCCGCCGTGTCGGGCAGGAACTGATGTCCCGCCGGCTGCGGCGGCTGATGGCCGGTGGCACTGGTGATCCCGTGCCGCGCGGAGTGCTTGCCGGTCAGCAAGCTGGCGCGGGTGGGCGAACAGAGCGGTTGTGCGTAGGCATCGGTGAACCGCATCGCCCGCGTGGCGAAGCGGTCGATGTGCGGCGTCTCGTAGTACTTCGAGCCGTACGCGCCGCAATCCATCCAACCCATGTCGTCCACCAGAAAGACAACCACGTTGGGGCGAGCGGCGTTGCTCGCGGCGGCGTCAGCCACGGCTGGCGAAGCCAGGAGCAAGGCAGCCAGGGTGAGAAGTGTGTGTTTCATCTTGATCCTCGTAGTTTCTTCGCGGCTATCGGCGAAGGATCGGCGAATCAATAACTGTCGCGATTTCAAAGTAGCCATCACGCTCCGCGTGATGATCGCCAACAAGAACTGGACAGTTATTGATTCGCCGATCTAAGCAATCAGGCGCGGCGCGGATCACGGCCCCATCAAGCCTTTCCAAACCTCGCGGCTGACGCGCAGCACGCTGCCGTGCCGATGACCGGCTGGAAATCGCACCTTGTCCGATTCCTCGTTCCAATGGACGAGATCCTGGGAGGTCACCAGTCCGTACCGATGCTCGGTGTAACGATCGAAATACACGAACCACTTGTCGCCCAGCCGGACCGCGGTGGGGCCTTCGGCCCAATACTTGCCCGTGATCGGCGCCGACGGCGGGCCGTAGGGACCGGTCGGCGCGTCGGCCGTCGCCACCCGCAGGTTCTTGGCCGGCGGATGCCGCGTTTCGTCTTTCAGGAACATCACGTACCGCTCGCCGTCCTGGACGATCGTAGCGTCAATCACATTGAAGCCTGGGTCGAAAAGCAGTTGGGCCGGTTCCAGCCGCTGAAAGTCAGTCGTGAGGGTGAAGTACATGCGGTGGTTGTAGCCGCCGTCGCCCGTGCTGTCCGTGGCTGGAAAGCGGCCAGGGATCGTCGAAGCCCAGAAGATCATGAATTGTTTTTGGGCGGCGTCGTAGAAGATCTCCGGCGCCCAGACGTTGCGGGCCTGCGGCTCGTTCTGCATCACGTCCAGCAGCTTCTGCTGCGACCAGTGGATCAAGTCCTTCGAGTTGGCGTAGCCGATCCCGTGCTTGTTCCAGGCCGTCGTCCAGACCATGTGGAACTTGCCATCGGGGCCGTGGAGGATGTGTGGATCTCGCATCAGGCCGCCGCCCACTTCCGGACGCAGCAGCGGCTTGTCGTCCCTGAGCGGAGTCCAAGTGTAGCCGTCGTTGCTCCAAGCCAAGTGCAGGCCGTCCTCGCCATTTCCACGAAACGAGCTGAACACGAGCGTCTCGGCCGGATCACCTCCGGGCGGTTTGTCAGCGAAACAGACCGAAGGGCAGGTCGGGAATAAGAGCACGGTTGCTGCCAGTAGCGGAAGAAGTCGCATCGGATGATACCTCAGGTTCAGGGAGTCCGCGAGCCGTCTCGATGGAGGCGGAAATGACTCGAACTGCCCGATTGACGATCGTCATCCTACCATCGCGGACGGAACTCGCCAACATGCGCGATTCCAAAGAAAGCGACTTCTTGACGGCCAGCGGCGGCGCCGTTATGGATATGGTCAAACCTCTTGGTTACCCCGCGATGCTGCCCGGCATCACGAAACTCGGCTGAGTCCGGGCGAGCGGCGGGCGTCAGCCCGCCGGTGGCTGTGAGTCCAGGCGACCGGCGGGCGTCAGCCCTCCGGTGGCTGTGAGGAGTAACACAAATGATTCGTTCCGGAAAGACCATCACCATCGCTCGGTCGCTCGCCGCCCTGCTTGCGGGCGTGTTCTTCGGCAGCAGTCTCTGCTACGGCTGGGGAAGCGGACACGGGAAGATCACGCAGGCCGCGCTGGACTCGCTCCCGGAGTGGCAGCGAGCCCGCTGGCGCGAGAGCGAAGCCGGGTTCCAGAAATACTGCGTCTATGTGGACATGGGCCTGGACAACGCCGAGGCGAAGCCTTACCTGGTCGTGGTCAACAAGCGGCTCTTCCACTACTTCCCGCGGGACAACCGGGAAGACTACCAGGTGTTCATGGAAGGCGCGGAACGGTACGTGCGGCTGATCGTGGACAAGCTGCGCGAGGGCGAGGATGCGGAGGCGGCCAAGTTCGCGGGAGCGTTCGCCCACGTGCTGGAGGACCTGAGCCAGCCGCAATGTCACGCCCTGGAAGGCATCAACGGAATGCCGTGGACCGTGCTCGACGAACTCTTCACGCCGCAAGACCAGAGTTGGAACCGGGCGCCCCAGTCGATCATCAGCCTGGACAGCGATCCGCGCTTCGTGGTCCGGCTCGACGGCTACGGCCCGCAATTGCTGGGGATGCACCCGAAGGAAGTCGCGTTTCGTTTGTACGCGCGTTGCTGCCGTTTGCGGCAGCTGGCCCGCAAAGCTCTGCCCGCCATGCTGACGCGCGTCTACGCCGGCGACGTGGGCGGCGCGGTCGAGGCGATGACGCCTCCGGCCGTCGAAGACGCCAAGTTGGTGGCCGACATGTTCTCCACGTGCTTTGCGTTGGCCGCCGGACGCTTCGAGCCCGGCGATGTGAAGGCCCTGGAGACGATGGACCTCACCGACCTGGTCCCCATCGCGGCCCCGGCGCTGATCAACTTCCCCTATCGTTTCAGCCCGTTGGCCTACGGCTGCAGTGTCAACATGAAGCGCGAGCCGGTCCCTCTGCAGCTGTGGCTTCAGGGCGCCGACGGACCGAAGCGGGAAGTCGTGCTGCCGAAGGGCATCGGCACCGGCTGCTGCCGCTTCAGCTACGAGATTCCGGCGGGCGTGTTCCAGGAGTTCCGCTGCACGGCCGGCCTGCACTCGCAGTTGGGCCTGCACCCGTCCGGCGCCAAGTTGCGTCTGACCGTTCGGTTCGGAGGCAAGAACGCGTTCGAAAGCGGCGTGCTGGAGTCCGGCTCCCCGGCCCAGAAGATCGTCATCCCGGTCGCCGCGGGCGGGGCGTTGGAGTTCGTCTCGGAAGGCCACCCCGGCCAGACCGGCAATGAAGCCAACCACGCCGTCTGGGCCGAGCCGCTCCTGACCCGGCGGGACCGCGTCGAACCCCCGGCAAGCCCGCCCGTGAAGCCGCCGCCCACGAAAACACCGTGACGCCGAGGAGCCGCGACGAAGTTCTCCGCACCGCCCGAGTTCAATCCGCGACAGCCCGTTGCGCGCGGAGGTCTGTCACACGAATGGCACTAGGTTAAGCCTGGGCGGTCTTCGTGCTAGCGGTCGATCGG
>CAYPGE010000007.1:0-60827 GCA_964409865.1 uncultured Pirellulaceae bacterium | reverse complement strand
AACACGTAGGAGTACAGGTGCGTCGTGGCCGGTCGTGGGCCGAACGCCTTCTTGTCGGCATGGATCTCGCCGCACTCGACCAGATGGCTGTCGAACTGGACCAACGTGACGCCGAACCGGTCGTTGCCGACGTCGATCCAGTCGCGGGCCGCCAGATAGGCCTCGGTTCCGTGGGCCGTCTGGTCGTCGTGCGGGCGGGCGACGCAGCCGTTCAGGTTCACCCGGAACATGCCGCCGGGGACGTCGAACGGAAAGGCATAGTAGCCGAAGCGGTGCCAGCGGTCGTTGCTGGCCAGATCGCAGACGTGATCCAGGGTGTTGTCGATATCGATGCGCTTCTCGTGAGCCGGCAGGGTCACGCGCTGCTCGATCGCGGCACCACTTACCGGATCTTCCAGGCGGGCGATCACCGTTTGAGCCAACGGGCAGGTCTCGATCTCGAACTTCGCTTGACCGGGCGAGGCGAAGCTCTTGTGTACGTCCTTCGTATAGACGAGCTGGTTGCACCGATACGGGGCCGAGACGTCGATCAGTTGCCGCTGGAGTTGCTTGTCGAAGATTCCGGTCATCGTGCCGTCCTTGGCGAACGTCACGCGGTAGAAGTCGTTTTCCAGCGACGGGGGTTCGGCGGACGGGCGTCTGGCAACCGTAGCAACCTCGCCCTGGGCGAGTTGAAACAGAGCATAACCGAGCGAAGGGATCTCGGCCGAGCGGAAACGCAGCTTGCGTCCTTCCGCCACGGCGGGCAACGGCGAGCCGTTCGCTTGATGGACCGCGCGCAGCCCGGCACAGGACTCCGGCAGTTCGACCTCGACGATTTCGCACCGTCGGTGCAGCGTGGGGTTGAAAACGAAAACTGACGGTGATTCCGCGGACACCAGAGCAGCAAGTGCTTCCAGGGCGCGGGCGCTCTCCGACTCGGCCACGGCCAGCCCCCGCTCGATCCAATCCCGCTTCTGCATCCAGGTGTCGTAGACGGGGCGCCCTTGGTAGTGGCTGACGCCGTAGCCGTGCTCGTCGTTCGAGATCAGCGCGTCCCACGCGCGGCGGAACGCGATCGAAGGGTAGATGAAGTCGGGATCTGCCAGCCGCGCCAACGTGGCCAGTTTTTCCGCCGTGGGCAGCAGCCGGTCCGCGGCCCGTTTCTGGGCCAGCAGCGTCGGCGTCGAAAGCGGATGCTGTGCCCATCCGCCGGTGATGTCGCCCCGCAGCGTCGGGATCCGGTCGCCGAGCCGCTCCTCAACCTTGCGGAACGGCTCGGACAAATCGCCGACCGTTCGTAACTCGGGCCAGCGCCATCGGGCATTCCACGCCTTGGCGAACGTCGCAAAACCGGAACCGGGCTGTTCGTTGTCCCAGTAGAACGAGGTGAGCCAGATGTCGTAAGGATAGCGCGCTTCGAGTTTGGCGAGTTGTCCGGCCATCTTCGCGGCGGCGGCTTCCGGCGAAGGGGCTCTGAGCCCGAAGGCTTCACCCGAGCCGGTGTAATGCGGGTTGGCCCAAACCAGCAACCGGCTCTTCGCGTCCGGCCCCTGCCAGTAGAACAGGTGCGGCAGCGGCGAGTCCCAGCCCACGTCGATCCGGCTGCCGCCCACGGTCGTGGGATTCCAGGCATTCGGAAGAAACAGGAGATTCCTGATCCCCGCGTCGGCGTAGGCCGTGACCAGCGGCCAAGTGATCCCGTTGTTGTCGACCATCAGCATGGTGTCGCCCGCCACGTTCCAGCGCTGGCGCAACTGCTGGGCATAGTAGGCGCTGCGGCACAGTTCTTCATTGCCGTACGCTTGAGTGTGGTTGCCCGCATGCGAGGCCCCGATGTCGAACAGGCCGTGTTTAACGTATTTCTCAACGACTTCATTCGCCGCCCGTTCCGAGCGGTCCTGCGGATAGTTCAACCACCACCACATCCCCTCGATCACGTAGCGGTATCGCGACGCATCCGGCCAATCCGCCGTCTGGTCGGCCAACTCGCGTGCGCGATCGATGGACTCGACGGTCATCAACCGCTGTTTGTACTGGGAATCGTGCAATCCGATATCGACGTGCGCACTCTTGACGACGTAGATCGTCCAATGGCGGGGCGGATTCCACGTCAACGTCTGCTCGGCGAGCGTTTGGGAACCGTCCGACAAGACCCACCGCGTCGGGACGGAATTCTGCGGTTCCTTCAGCAGCACCGATACGGAATTGGCGCCCTTGCTCAGCGCCCCGAGCGGCTTCTCGGCCAACAACCGCTCGCCCGCCCAGACGCTCAGCACGCACGCCTCCAGCGGCTGCCCGCTGTCGACGGTAAGGTCGATTCTCTGGAGCGGCGGGTTATCGCGCGAGACCATTGCCGTCGGCGTGACCTGCCACGCTTTCACGGCCGGCGACCGGGCACTGCCTTCAGCAATCGTTCCGCCGCGCAGCGTGGTCTCATGTTCTGCAGGCGAAGCGCACTGGGCCGACAAGACCAGTACGGCGGCAGCAGCTGGTGCCAGGAACCGGGACCGATGGGATATCATAAGTCGTCCTCCTGGGAAGCGCCGGGCGTGATGTCGTTGGGGAGTTGACTGGCTGCTCGATCGCGCATGGCCCGTGTTTCTATGATAGGGGTTCAGTGCAGGGCGTACAGCGTCCCGCGCAGCACGACGTACACCACGCCGTCGGCCGCGATGGGCGTACAGTCGGCGCCGGAACGGATCGAGCTGAGGACCTTTTTCTCCTTGCCTGCCGCCAGCACATGGAACGACTTCTTGGTGATCAGGTACACCTTTCCGTCCGCAACCAGGGTTGAGCCCCAGGTTTCCGCGCCGGTGTCGAAGGTCCAGTGGCGGCGCCCCGTGTCGGCGTCGAAGCAGTGAAGCCGCCCGGTCAAGTCCGGGATGTAGACCAGCCCCTCGACCACCGAAGGCGTGGAGAGGGTGCGATCGATCTGGTCGTCACACCAGATCCTGCCGCTGAGGCTGATGTCACCGGTCCCCGTGGCGTCGATGCAGTGCAGAGCGCCGCGCCCCGGACCGTGGCGCGGATCCCGCCCGATGGCCACGTACACTCGATTGCCGTGGAACACCGGGCTGCCCACAATCTCGCTCATCGCCAGCAGGCGGCCGTCGCCGTCGAGGTGCTTCGGCAGTTCCAGTCTGATGGGTTCCGGATCGCCGAGTGCCTGGCGGATTACGTCTCTGTCGCCCAGCGAATAGTTGTCGACGCCGATGCCCTTGTATTCGGGCAGGTTGCAGTCGTAACTCCAGACCGTCCTCAGCTTGATGGGCTCTTCCGGGACGTCCGCGAGAGCCTCAAAGGCATAGCAGAACCCGTCGCCGCCGCCGTAAAAGACGAGCGTCTTGCCGTTGACGACGCCCAGCGAGGGCGGAGACCACTGCCCGTGCAGCAACCGCTGTCCAATCGGCTCGGCGTCGGCGCCGACCAGGCGGCCGGTGCGCTTGTCGAGCGCGATCAGATTGGGGGCGTTTGGGTTGGGAGTCGCGGCGGGTCTTCCGTACCAACCTGGCCAGCGTTCGATCCCGTTGCAGGTCGAGATGTAGAGGATGTCGCCGTGGATCAGGGCCGCATTGCTGAACGTGTCGGCGGGCCGGGTCATGACCTCGGTCCACAGATCGAAGATCCAGAGAATGTCTGCGTCGGCCGCTTCCAGGGGCACGGGTTCTTGGCCCTCGCCGGCCTTGTAGCGGGCCTCGTCCAGGAACGGCCCCTGGTTGCCGTTGGTCAGGCCGTGGACGTCCAGGCAGACGACTTCGCCGCGCTGCGTCAGCGCATAAGCCCGGTCGCCCTCGACGGTGGTCGACGAGCAGACGCCCCAGCCCTGGGTCTGGGCGTGCGTGGTGACCAGGTAGTCCCAGGGACCGTACTGATCGTACTTCTCCGGGCGCAGGGGGGTGGGGAACTTGCGGAGCGGGCAGATGAGCTGCCATCGAAGCGCCCCCGTCGCCGCGTCGAGGCACCGAATCGCGCCCCCTTCGCGGTTCGGGCCGGACGTGCCGACCAGCACGCGCCCGGCGGTTGCCGTCGGGTTGCCCCACGTGGTGGCGCCCAGCCGCACTTTCCACTTCACCCAAGGGTTCTCGTCGGAAGCGAAGTAGCCGGTGTCGTCGCCCGCCGGCGCCCGCAAGTCCGGCAGACCCGTCTCGGGTGACATCATGTTCCGATCGGCCGTGCGCCCCCACTGGGGCCAATCGGCCCCTGGCGACGTTGCCGCCAGGAGAACGGCCCCCGCGGTCATGCCAGCCAACAGTATCTTTCGCAGCATCGCTGATCAACCTTTCTTGCAACGTTCCACCGATCCGACCGACGTTTCCGCAGTCGAAACGAGTCACCGGTCGGCGATCCGACTGCTTGGGGCGCCGCCGGGCGGCTGATACCAGAGCGACCGCCAGTACGCCTGGTCGGTCTGATAGACGTCGATCGGGTCTTTCATTCGATCGATGTCCGCCGGGAGGATGCCGTAGCGGATCATTTCCCGAACGTAATGCCGGGTCGGCCGGAAGTCCGGCATGTCGAACCGTTTGATCGTGTACAGCTCGGTCTTGGCGGTTTCGATAACCCGCAAGATGGCTTGGTAGTCGCGGTCCTCGGTGTTGGCGAAGACCTGGGCCGGTTGACCGGGCCGGCCGTCGGCCGGCTTTTCGCGGCACCACCCGTAGCCGCCCGCTTGCTTGGCCAGCGGCGCCTGGAGGATCATCGACTTTGCCGGGTGAGTCAGGTTGTACAGATTCAGGCAGTAGTGGATGGGCACGTTCAGGTACCGCTGTTTCTTGGGCAGACGCGGTCCCATCGGCAGGGCCTCGTCGTGGCACGTCGCACAGCGGCGTTTGACGATCGCGTCGATCGGTTCACCGCCGTCAGGGCGGGTGCTGGTGACCACGGAGCCGTAGGTGACCGGGTAGTCGTCCGGGTCCGGCCTGGTGTGCCCAGGGGAGGGCGGCGTGCCGGGACGCAGCGCGGCGTAGGTGCCCGGATAGGTGGCGCCGGTGTCGATCCACAACTGCACCGTCCACCGCTCCCGCTCCGAGAGCTTGACGCCATAGTGGCTGCCGTCGATCTTGTCCATCAAGGGGCTGGCGGCGGAGCCGAACCGGCCGGCCGGCCGATTGCCGTCCTCCTCGTAACCCTCGCTGTCGCTCACCTGGTTGCTGGCGAAGAGTGCGTAATAGCTCTGGGTGAACCAGTCGTTGTAGTCGCCCGTGAGCACCACGCGGCCGTCCGGTTTGTCGGGACTGTGGCATGGGACACAGTGCTGGTCCCAGATCGGCTGCACATCGCGCGGGTAGTCGATCACGTCGGGAACGCCCGCGATCGGCTCGATCTCACTGGCGTGACGCGTCGTGGCGCGGGGCATGTTGGCGAACCGCGGCGTTTCCACCCGCCTCTCGTGGCAGCCCACGCAGGACAGCGTTTCTCCGGGCATCACCGAGCAGAAACTCTGCATCCGCTTCACCGTGCGGCCTTGCTCGTCCAAGGCGACGAAGTACAAGCTTCGCACCGCCGGGGCCTCGAAATACGCCGAGCCGTCGTCTTCCACCGGCACCGTGCCCAGAACCCGCTTCAGGGTAAAGGTGCCGTTCATGCTGATCGTCTGCTGTACCCCGCTGAAGTTGACCGGCTTGGGTAGCTGTTCCAGAACCAGCAACCGCTTGATCCGGCGGGGCTCGACTCCTTCCATGTTGCGGCCGTGATGCACGTCGGCCACGAGCAGCCGTCCGGTCGTGGCGGCGGGGACGGTGCGGGGCGGAATCGCCCGCTCGCGCTCCCGCCGGCCGATGACGTACGGCTCGTGCAGCATCATCTCCGCCTGGCAGACCTCCTCGGTGTTTCCCGCGCCGTCCAGAATCACCAGGCTCTTGTTCTGGGCCACCAGGAAGCAATCGGGCGAGAGCGGGTAGGGATCGCGGAAGGCGTCCATGCCCCCGCCGCCTCCATTGCCCTTCATCTTGATCGGCGGACTGATCTGCCGGGGGTAACCGGAATCGTCGGGCCCGGCTTTGGCGTCCAGGATCATGACGTCGCCCTCGTGCTCGCGATTGCCGTGACGGGGCGAGAAAATCGCCGCGATCCGGTCCGTGCCGGGAATCGGCTTGGCATCGACGGCCAACAACCACTCGCCCGGCGGCTGCGTGTTCCCGAAAAAGATCGCCTGGTTGGCGCCGTCCGGGTTCATCGTCCACAAGCCGTGGAACTTCTGCGGAGCGCGGTCCACGTACTCCCAGCGCGTGTACAGGATGCGGCCGTCCGGCAGGACCGAAGGAGTATTTTCGTGGACGATGTTCGACGACAGGCAGCGGATGTTCCCCTGCGCGTCCATCCGGTGCAGCGTGGCCACGGGCGTATACCAGCAGGCCACGAACCGCTTGCAGCGCGACGAGGGGAAGACCAGGTCGCCGTCGGGCAGGAAGGCCGGCTCGATGTCGTCAAACGGCCCGTCGGTCAGTTGCCGCAAGCCCGTGCCGTCAGCCTTGATCTCGTACAGGTGGAAGTAGCGGGTTTCTCCGGGACGGTACGAGAAGACGATCTTGCCGCCGTCGTGGTCCACGCAAGGATCGCGAACCGAGCCCTGCGGGTCGTCCACCAGGACGCGGACCTCGCGGGTGCGCAAATTGACTTTGCACAACTTCGCTCCGCCCGCAGCGTACATCATCTTGTCCGGGTCGAGCGACCAGTGGCCGAAGTTGGCGTAGTAGTGCCCGTCCCCGTACATGCCGCGGACGGCGAAGACGACCTCCTCGGCGCCGCCCATCGCTTCCAGCGCTTTGGAGACCAGACCGGCCGCCGGCGACGCAACGGCCGCGCCGCCGCCGGACTCCGCGCCCTGCGAAACCGCCGCCCCCAACATGGCAAGCGCAGCCATCGCCGACAGCGTCCACTTTCGAAGTTGCATCGCTCTCTCCTTCTTGTCAGCCCCGCTCGTTCATCCGCGCTCGCGTGCGGCTCGCGCCGCAATGCGCCGGTGCAACGAGCGAGGACTCATTTGGTCAATAGCGTCAACCGGCATACCTGGCGGGCCGGCAACTCGAACTCAATCTGCGTCCGTGGTCTGGAGACGGTCACGGCGCCTTCCTGCAGTGTCTGCGCGCCGGCGGCCAGCGTCCAGCGGTATTGTCCGGCTTGCAGCAGATACAACTCCGCACCCATCGCCCGCGGCTTCTGGCCGAAGTGGAACAATTCGGCCTCCAAACGCTGTGGGCCGGTGTTGGTCACCAGCGCGGCGATTTCGCGAGGAGGCGTCAGCCACCGCACGGCGTTCAGGGGGAACGAGCCGGAACCGCCGGGGTCGCCGGTCGCGGTGGAGTACAGCAGCTCGCAATCGGGCGAACGCACCGGGAACTTGGGTTCGGCCAAGCGCACGTCACCTTGAAAGACGGCCGGAAAACGCAACACGCGATCCGTGTAACGCACCTCGTCGGTGTACCGCGCGAAGTTGCACGAGAACGCCAGGGCGGCGTCGCCCAGCGCCGCGACCAGGGGACCGCGATCGCCTGTCCGTTGCATGTTCAGCACGGGCGAAGGTCCTCCGCTCAGCAAGCGGTCGAACGCATCGTCGCCCGTCAGCACGCGGTACTTTGCCAGCGTGCCCCGCAAAAAACCCATCCGGGCGGCGCACCAAGCTTCGCTGCCGGGAACCGCCTTGCCGCCGGCGGATTTGCCGCTGTGCTGCAGTGCAATGCGCGCCATCGACCGGATCGGCGCCAGGTACTTCTCGTCGCGCGTCAAGTGGTAGGTCAACAGCAACGCATCGGTCAGCCCGCCCACGGCACTGGGCCACTGGTACAGCGTCGGTTCGCCGTGGTTCTGCGGATCCCACCAGTCGGGCGACAAGCCGCCGATCGTGCCTTCCGGCCAGTGCAACGCCGCGGGAAGAATTCCCGCCGGCTTGCCGTTCTCGCTTCGCGCCGCCGCATCGACCCACGTACACATCCAGTCCGACAGCAGCCGCCCGACTTGCTCGTCGCCGGTACGCAGCCAGTACAGAAACGCAGGCAGAGCCGCGCGGACGTGGTACGGGGTGTCACACGCCTTTTGCGGATCCTCATGGACTCGATCGATGTTGAAGTACGTGCTCTTGAACTGCAGAAAGCCGCGCTGATTCCGTCCCGTCCAGAGGGTCTCCATCAACTGTGCCAACCGCATCGCCCGGCGTTGCCAGACGGGGTTGTCCGGCTTCAGGTGCATCATGGGCAGGATGGCATCGGTGGAATCCTCGGCGCTGTGCTCCACGTCGGTCATGCCGGACATGTAGCCGCCGGCCATGTGCGGCTGGCTCATCAGCGCTTCGGAGAAACGTGTCTGGCCGCGGCGGATCGTGGGATCATCAAACCCCACCAGCACCGGCGCCCACCACCGCCACATCTCGCAATCGTCGCCCCAGTCGCCGCCGAAAGCGCCACTGGCTTGCTGCCGGTTGTCCAGCCACCACTGGATGATGTCGGCCAGCCCTTCCAGCCCGCGCCGCTGGTGGACAGCCCATTCCGGCGCCTCCGCCACAGGCTCCCAATCCCGCGTCCAAGGGATGCCTTCGCCCAAGTACATCCGCGCGATCCGGTTCTCGGGGAACGCCTGATGCGTCTTCTCGAAAAAGCCGCGGGCCGTTTCAAACCACTCCCGCCGCCGGTCCGGGTAGCTCCAGATGTTGCCGTTTTGCAGCACGAGCGTCAACACGGCTCGCCCGCGGTACAGGTAGGTCAGCGGATACAGGGGCGAGGATTCGGCGAGCCCGAGGTCCACGTCCTGCTTCTTGGAGACTTCTCTGCTATAGAAGTGGAGATTCTTGCCTTCGACCCACTTGTCGATAAAGGCAATCAGCTTGTCGGCGTCGGACGCCAGCGCGGGCGGAAGTTCGGGGAGGGCGCGAAATTGCTTCAGCAGCGCCAACCGCTCGGCGTCGCTGTCGGCGTTGCCTGCGCGTTGGATCAACTCATTCTCTGGCGACAAGGCACGCGACCACGCGGCATCCGGCGCATGGACGAGGAACGCGGCGATCAGCACGCAGAGGATTTTCTTCATCGCTGGGCCTTTCGTTCGGTGGATGTCGCGTTGTCCTGCAGGCATTTTGGAGTGCGGCGCCTTGTCGCCGTTTTGGCTCGAACGCGACACCGTGCCCGCAGCTTTGTGTTCCGCTGCATTGTCATGTCTGCTGAACCCAAACCGCTGTAGCGCTACCGGCCGCTGCCCAAAGCGGTGACAAGGCACCGCACTCCAAAACATGGTTGCGGCCGCACACCGCATCGGTCAACGGTGATGAATTCATTCGCCCGCTGTATTCTTCGGCCCCAGCCCTGCCAGGCGGAAGAAGTTCTCCAGGATCACGCGGCCGTGCGGATGATCGTCGTCGTTCGCTTCGGGGTGGAACTGGGTGCCATACAGCAGCCGCTGACGGTGCTTGTAGGCCTCCACCTTGCACTCCGGCGAGGACGCCAGCAGATCGAATTCGTCCGGGACTTGCAGCATCTGAAACGCGTGTGCCTGACGGACCACGATCTCCTCCGGCAGTCCCTCGAACAACGGATCTCGCTGCACGATTTGAACCGGCAGGAAGCCCCACTCCTTGAACTGGCCCGGATGGTAACTGGGATTCGGATCTTTCTCGCCGTCGCGCAGCTTGCGCAGTGGCCCGAGCTTGGCGGAATAGGCCTGCCCGATCAACTGCATCCCGCCGCAGAATCCGAACATGGGGATCTGCGTGTTGCGGATCAGCGGATGGAACTGGGCGTCCAGATCGCGGCTGACTGTTTTCGATCGCCCGGTAATGAGGATCGCCTTGACGTTGCTGCGGTCCAGGTCCTCGCCGCGGACTTCGGTAAAGTGGACCACGACGCAGCGCAGGCCGCTTTGCTGCTGCACCCGCTCCCGAAGCTTCGCGCCCGAGTACTCCGCGGCCGGCTTGTCGGCAAGTTGCTTGCGGATGATCTCGGGATGCTGAATGGTGAGCACACAGACGATCGGCTCGTCGATGGCCGCAAGCTCCTGGGGCGTGGCGAACACCGTCCGCCAAGCGTCCACTTCGGCGGCCAGCGCAACGCCGGCTGACAGCACGCAAAACAAAATGGAGGCACAGATGGCTTGAAGCAATCGGGGCATGAGGGATTCCTTTCTGTAGCAGGATGTTCATGGCCTGGGACGGCTGCGAAAACCATGATAACCGGGTCGAACGTCCCTTGCGAGCGGTTGCTCCCGTAGGCCCGTTCCGCGCCGTGGGACCGTACGCCCGTCAGTCGCTCGCCCGGTTCGGTTGGTTCCACTTGATCTTCGCCACCCAGACGCGGTTGTCGCTGCCCCGTTTCTCGACGCCCCGCGGCTGCATCCATTCCGCAGCCGTGACCCACGTCTCGTCGGAACTAACCTTCGTCACGCCGAAATTCCCCAGTCGTGCACCGCGCTCCGGGACCAGCACTCGCTCCGTCGCTCGGAGCACACACAGCCGCTGGGGATCGACGCGGGCCATGAACAGCGGCGCCCGGTGACGGAACACATGGTCGTTGTTCGCTCCGCGGCGAGTGTACACAAGAAACAGGCCGTCGCGGTGCGCGACCCAATGCTGCTGGGTGTTGTAGCTGCCCAGTTCGGTCCCGTCGTCGAACGTCCACGGCTTGGGCTCGTCGAAATGAAGGCCGTCGGGCCCCGCGGCCACGTAGCCCTTCTGATCGTTGCGGATCGTCAGGAAGAACCGTTCGCCGAATTTCGCCAGCGAAGGCTCGCCGAAACCGCGCGGGACCTCGGTTGACAGCTCGCTGCCGTGCTCGACATAACGCAGCGTTTCCCCGTCAAACCGGCAGCGGACGACGGTCGTGCTGGACACCTTGTCCTCGGGCCGCTTGAAATAGATCGGCAGCAGGATGTCGCCGCCCGGCAAATCCACGCGTTGCGTGCAGCCCGCGCCGGCGTTGGCGAACCGCGGATCGTCGGGCATCTCCAGCTGCTTCCACGGCAGCCATGCCCGCGCGGCCGGATCGTAGACGGCATAGGCCGTGTGCCGCTTGCGGACCGGCATCACGCGGTTGTTCTGGTACCAGACCGTGTGTCCGGTGCCGAGCAGTTTTCCGCTGGCGGCGTGCCACTTGGGCCAGAAGTCACAAACGGTCATCTCGATATCGTCGCCCATCTTCTGCCGCTCGAACACGGGCTGCAGTCGCGGCTGCGTCCAAGTCTTGCCCAGATCGTCCGTCCACAGGTTGTGCAGGGCATAGAACACGTCGGAGCCGGTCAACAGGAGCTTCTGCATGGTCATCACGACCAGCGGCGTTGTGCCCGGATTGCCCGGCGCTCCCGCCGGGATCGCCCCGGCGCGGGCGTGAACCCAGCAGGTCTGGCCGTCGAAGCCGCCGGCCGCGGCGGTCAGTTCGATCCGGTAATCCAGCGGCTCGTCGCCGGCCTGGCTGGCTGCCGGCGTGCCGAGGGCGAGCAGAACAAGCAGAACACAAATCGCGGTGGGCCTGGATCTCTTCAGCGATCTGATCATCGGTCTGGTCCCTTTTCCTGAAGAACGAGTCGCCTTTCTAGCTGGCACGAATCAGCCGATCGACGACCAACTGGCGGAATTCGGGCGAGAGGTTGGCGAAATAGGCCGTGAATCCGGTCACTCGCACCACGAGGTCCGGATACAGCGACGGGTCCTTGTGTGCGGCCAGCACTTGGTCGGCGTCGACGATGTTGATATTGAACAGCGTTCCACCCAGATCGAAATGGCCCTTGATCAGACTGGTGATCGTCTCGACGGCGTCCTCGGACTGGGCGATGCACGGGTCGAGTTCCAGTTGGACGGGAGCCGTGTTGCCATAGCCCGGCTGGATCGCGGCGATCGCCTTGACCAGCGCCGTGGCGGCGCCGTCGTCGCGGAATCCAGGGCGGGGATTAGCGCCGTGCGAAATGGGCTCGCCGGCGCGGCGGCCGTCGGGCATGGCGCCGACTTGTTTGCCCAGCCGCAGCGTGTCGGCCCAGGAAAACCAGCCGGGGATCATCCGCCGCCCGCCCGGCGTCGGCTGCTCGGTGACCAGCCGCGTCAGCAGCTGCGAGACCCGCAGCGCCCAGCGATCGCCCAGCGAATCGCCTTCGCCGTAGCGCGGGCCCGTGCGCATCATCAGCCGCACGCGCTGGCCTTCGGGGCCTTCGTAGTTGTTGCGAAGGTGCCCGGCGAGTTCCTGCCACGTGATCCGCTGCTGTTGTTCCACGCGCTGCTGCAACGCGGCCAGCGAGTCGGCGACGTCGGCCAGGCCCGCCCCGTCGATGCACATGTTGTACAAGTCCACGCCGCCGTTGGTGACGTTCAGTCCCCGCTCGATCGGACCGTGCGTGAGCAGGTTCAGCACCAGTTCCGGCTCGTTCAGGTGCTGGTGATCGAGTTGCACGTCGATGCCGCGGGCCGTACACAGGACGGCTCGGCGCAGATGGTCTTCGAACCGCCGCCACAGCGAATCAACCGACGGGGTGGGGTCTTCCAGCAGCATCTCGTCGAAGGCCACCATGAAGACCTTGGCCGCGTTGATCTTGACCGTGTCGTTCATCGTGTATTCCAGTCCGGGCAGGGCCATCCAGTTGCAGCCCACGGCGATCCGCTGGCGGGCCAGTTCGCCCGAATAGCCGTTGCGCATGAAGCCCTCGACCAGCGCCTTGTCGCCGGAGAACCGCGGCCAGGCCTTGCGGTCCTCCAGCAGGCACTCGACGCCCTTGCGGAGCAGCCGCGGATCGAGTCCGTCGTGGACGCGGATCGTCAGGTTGCAGGTCGACTTGAGCCGGTGGGCCGCTGCTAAAATCAGGAACGACAGGCGGCTGGTCTGATCGTGCCCGTCGGCGGCCGGGCCGCCCAATTGGTAGTAGTGGGGATCGTTCAGCAGCAGGCAGGCCAGCAGGAAGATCGCGTCCTCGTCGTCGATGCGGCCCGCGTGGCGGTCGCGTTCGTAGTAGGGCCGCAGCAGCTCGTCGAGTTGCCCGCCGGCGCCGTCGCGGTTGTAGGTCCGCGAGGCCATGTTGAACCAGGCGATCCACTGGCAGGCTTCGCGCAGCGTGCGCGGCGGGCCCTCGATCAGCCAGCGATTCACCTCGGCCATCTCGCGCAAGTTGGCCTGCAACGTCGGGTTGGTCTCGCGCTGAGCCGCTTCTTCGATCGCCGCCACGGTGCGGCGGATCCAGCCTTGCACGGCGCGGATCACCCGCTCTTCGGCCTCGTAGAATTCCGCCTTGTCGGGCCCGTGCTGGGCGCGATATCGCCGCACCTTGGCCAGCAGGCCGCCCCAGCCCAGTTCCAATCCGATCCGATAGTCGGGGGCGAAATGGGCGTCGTTGCCGATGCCCGAAATGATCCCGTAACGCTCCTGGTCCGGCTCGAGTTCCGGATATGCAAATTCGGGCGGCCACCTGCAAGGCCGCACGCGGTTCAGCAGCACCATGTACCGCCCGGCCAGCGCGTCCATCGGATCGACGTACACGGGATGACAGTCCATGAGGTCGCAGAAATTGTCGGCCCAGCCTGGCAGGCCGTAGAACGAACCGTTGGGATGGTTGGGCTTCGGATGCCATTGGAAATCCTCCGGCGGCAGCACCATCCCGTAATCGTCCTCGTTCATGTATCCGAGGCGGCGCAGTTTTTCCGCCGTCTGGGCCTCCTTGCGTTTGCGGAGATGCTCCAACCGGGAGGCGTAATCGAGTTCCGTTTGCACCGCGCGGGCCATAGAGTCCAGTTCCGTGTTCAAGAGAGAGTGTCTTGTGTGGGATTGATATCCAGGCGCTCAGGATCGGAGTGGCAGTTGCGCCAATTCCGCAACGCTGCACCAGCCACCTTGACGACGTAGTTGGGTCGCGCGGCCACGGCCGCCAGCGTGTCGAGTTCCGCCGCCGTCGGCGTGTGAAACTCCGGCGGCGGATCGCCCCGTCCAAGGGCCGCGTACTTTCCTTGGCCCAACGGATGGTATGGCAAAAGGTCGTATTGCCGCACCTGGCGCAACGTCGCCAGGAAATCGGCAATCGCCCCGATTTGCTCCCGTCGCTCGTTAACGCCGACGACCACCGGGGTGCGGATCACGATGTCCTTGTTCAGGGCGTCCCACCTCCGCAGGTTATCCAGTATGCGTTCGTTCGACACGCCGGTCCAGGCCCGATGCGCCGCGTCGTCCATGATCTTGATGTCCACCAGCAGCAGATCCACCAGCGGAACCAGCGGTTCGACGACCGTCCAGGGCCAAGCCAGATTGGTTTCGATCGCCGTGTGGATTCCTTCCCGGCGGCACCCTTCCAGGATCGCACAGGTGAACTCGGCCTGCAGGAGCGGTTCGCCGCCGGAAATCGTCGCACCTCCGGCGGGCTGATAGAACGGCCGATCCGCAAGCACCTCGGCCACGACCGATTCCGCAGTCCGCGTTTCGCCCACTCGCACCATCGACTGGGCATAGCACGTCTCGATGCACTCCCCGCAGACGACACAGCGCTGGCGATGGTAGAGATGGGCCGTGCCGTTGAATTCATGGGCGGCGTGCTGGCAAGCCGCCGCGCAGGCCCGGCACCCGATGCACCGTTCGGGAAAAACCTGGATTTCCGGTTGGCGACGAAGCGTCTCGGGATTGTGGCACCACGAGCAGTGCATCTGGCACCCCTTCAAGAACACCGTCGTGCGAATCCCCGGCCCGTCATGCACCGAGAAACGTTGGATGTGCGTAATCACTCCGCTGGTCACGGTCGCCTCCGGAAGCAGGCGGGCGTGCCATGCGGGCCGGCCGAGCGCGGCGGCAGCGTCACGCTGGCGCCTTCCCGCGCCGAGCGGATTGCGGCATCCAGCACCTCTTGCGTGTCGCGGCACACGGAGGGGCGGCACAACGGGTAGAATTCGCTGCCCGTCTCCAGCGCCCAGAGGAAATGCGCGGTGCCGTTGGCCATGTGCGGAGCCGGATCGGGAGGCGCGATCTCGACGTTGGCCGGCTGACCGGCGCGGGTGGTCCACAGGCGGCCGCCGCGACCGGGTCCCAAGGTGACCGAACCGTGCGCGCCCCAGATCGTCGCCAGGTAGCCGGTCGTGGGCTGGCCGACCTGGCCCCACGCGCCCTCGACCGTCGCCATGGCGCGAGGATAAGTCATGACCACGATCGCATGGTCTTCCACCGGCAGCGGCGGATCGTACCATTGTCCGGCCACGGCCGTCACCCGCTCTGGACGGCCCAGCAGCACCTGGGCCATGTTGACTCCGTAGCAGCACAAGTCCACCAGGGCACCGGCGCCGTTGCGTTGCGGATCCAAGATCCACTCGCTGAAATAGGGCGAACACTCCGCTTCCGGCCCGCCGTGTCCCGCCCGGTGCGTCAATTGCCAGATTCGGCCGAACTCGGGCCGCGTGGCGATCTCCAGCGCCGCCTGCACCTGGGGCCGCCACACGACGGGCCAGTTGATCATCAGCCGCACGCCGGCCGACTGGGCCGCCGCCAGCAACCTCTCGGCGCCCGCCAGCGTGGCCGCCATCGGTTTTTCCACGAGCACGTGCAGATCTTGCTGGGCGGCCCACGCGCCGACCTCCGCGCCTTGCGCGTTGTCGCAGAACACGTACAACGCATCGAGCGACTCGCGGTCGACCATTTCCCGATAGTCCGCGTAGGCCGCGCAGCCATATTGTTGCGTGACGCGATCCCGCAGCGGTGGATTCGGATCCGCCACGGCCGCCAGGTGTCCCGTGTCCGACGCGGCCAGATTGTCCAGATTGCCCCACACGTGGTCATGCGTCAGTCCTGCCACGCCGATGCGGTATGTCTTGCTCATCATTTCCTCACAGGTTGGGGGCCCCATCGTAGGCCGCTCGCTCCGCGGGCGGAAGTCCGCTCGCGGAGCGAGCGGTCTACGGTGGGGCCTTTTCCTCTGTCGCAGTCGCCGTTTCGTCGCGGAACAACGCCGCGATCAGCAACGTGGCAACCAAGCCGATTCCGGCGGCGATGTACCAGAACAACGAATAATCCAGCCTGCCGCCCGCGGGCGTACACCAGCGGGCCAGCCAGCCGTTCAGCGGGCCGGCCACCAGCGGACCGACGCCCAGGATCACCAGCATAAAGACGGTCTGGGCCGAGTAACGCGTATCGGGCGGGGCGATGCGGTCCACGTAGATGAAGCCGGCCGCAAAGAAGAACGCAAACGAGAAGCCGTGGATTAACTGAGCGGCGACGATCACCTCCAGCGGCAACTGGGTCGTGCCGAAGAAGGCGTACTTGAGAAAGTAGCACATCGCGCCCAACGTAATCACGGTCCGGAATCCCAGGCGGGCCAGCACCGGGCCGAGCAGCGCCAAGGCGAGAATCTCGGCGAATTGGCCCAGCGACATGGCGGGCATGATGTAGGCGTCGCCCAATCCAATCGCCGCCAAGAACTTGCTCATCTGGACGAAATAAAAGCAATGGATGATGCTCACCGCCAGCGTGGCGGCAACCAGCACGGCGAACGAACGCCGTCGCACGAGGGCAAATGCCTTGGCAAAAGCCAGCGTCTTCGCCGCCTCGCGGTTCGGCGGCGTGCGCGGTAGACAGAACCAACAAAACACGGCGTAACCGACCGAAACCACACCGGCAACCCGCACCGAGTCGATCATCCTGGCCGGCGCGTGGGGCAGGTCCTGGCCGGTGAAGAAGGGCGGCAGCCAGCGAAATTGCAGGTCGGTTTGCAGCCAGATCATGGGAAAAGCCCAGGCCACGGTGATCCAGGCAATCGTGCCCACCGCCCGCACGCCCGGAAATTGCCGCTTCGGGTCCGGCAAATGGCCCAAGGCCAGCGAGTTGGTCAACGAAAGCGTGGGCATGAAGAGAACCGCGTAGGCAATGGACAGCCACAGCCAGGCCGCGTAGCTCGTCTGGTAGGCCGTGATGAACTTGATCGCGCCGCCGACGGCCAGCAGCACGGCCAGACACCGTGCGGGGGCGAAGTAGCGGTCGGCGATCTGACCAGCGATGAAGGGAGCGCTGAGCGCGCCGATCGCCCCGGCCACGGCGATGATCATCCCGATCTGCAGATCGCTGAAGCCCAACCCGCCCACGGCACGGTCGGCGGACAAGAACCGCGCGGCAATCGGCAGCCACAGGCCGTACACGGCGTACTGCAGGAACATCATCACGTACAGCCGCAGGTCCACGCGACGCCGGGGCTCGATGGTGGTGCTATCCGTCATCACAGATCAGGCAATCCCATAATGTTCGTTGATCTCCCGCTGATACGCTTCCAGCGAGCCGGAGGCCACTTCGTCCACCTCGACCCGCCGGCCGGCTTGGGCCGCTTCGAGCACCGTAAATGCACAGGCCAAACTGGCCAGCGCATCGCGCCCGTTGGTCTCGGGCGGCCGCCGCTCGCGGACGGCCTCCAGCCACTCGTATTGAGCCAGCGCGAACGGGTCGCTCAGCCCCAGCGGAAAATGCCGGGCCTTGCGATCGGCCGGACATCCCCGCTCGTACAGTTCCGCCAGCTTGAAAGAAAAGGGGTCAGGACTCTTTTCGGGATCGGCGAGAAAAGAGTCCTGACCCCTTTTTTCGGAGACCACTTCGTCGCCGCAGACACGGCCGCCGGAGGCGTAGTATACGTCTCCCGTGCCGGGCATCGTCCCGCCGCCGCGGCCGGCCCAACTGGCCGTCAGTTCGCCGGTCGCTCCCCCGGCCGTGGCGAACGACGCGTACACGGTGTCCTCGGCGTCGCAGTCGACACGCTGCGTCAGGCGGCCCTGTTCGTCATGCCCCCAACGCACCGGCTCGACGATCGCGGTCCGAGCCTGGACATCGCGGATCTCGCCGGCCAGGGCGCGGATCAGGTCGAAGCGGTGCACGCCGACATCGAGCGAAATCCCTCCGCCTTCGACGCGCCGATGGCGCCAGGGCGTGTCGGCCACCACGAAGTCCGGAGCCCACCGCGCCCCGACGCTCCCGATCAGCATGATCTGCAGGCTTCCCATGCGGCCGGAGTCGAACAGCCACTGCAGATGCCGCGTGCGCGTCATGTATCGCCCGCTCTGGAACACGCCCAGCACCCGCTGATGCGACTCGGCCAGTTCGCACATCCGCCGGGCGGCCCGGACCGAGACGGCCATCGGCTTTTCCGTGAGCAGATCCTTGTCCGCCCCCAAGGCGGCCTCGGCCACCTGGTGATGGAGGGCGTGATTCGTGAAGTCGTTGACCGCCGTGATCGGCGCCTCGGCCACCAGGCGGCGAAAGTCGGTGTAGACCTGGACGTCGACATCGTCCTGGAAGTCCGAGACATACTCGTCGGCCACGGCCAGCGGATCTCCCGCGAACTGGCTCACCGCTGGCCGCTGCGGCGGACCTTCGCCCCGCCGCACGTACATCCGGGCTTCGTCTTCGGACAGCGAACAGACGGCCGTGATGCGAAAGTCGTCCACGCCGGCTTCGCGCAGCAGGCGGTATCCGCGCAGATGCGCCGCCATAATTCGCCCACAGCCGACAATCCCGATGCGAATCATCTTGTGACCTCAACACGTAGCATGGCTCTCCGAGCCGTGCAAACCAGTAGCATGGCTCTCCGAGCCGTGCAAACCAGTAGCATGGCTCTCCGAGCCGTGCGTTTTTTCCTTCGATTCCGAGCACTGCCGCACGGCTCGGAGAGCCATGCTACGGAGTTCCTCCCGTCAGACGAATTTGGTCACGCCGGGCATGGCGATTGGATATCTTCCGTCCGGACCCGGCAGGGTCGGCGGCGGCGCGTCGAAGGCATAACGCTGCGGCGACAAGTCCAGCTTCGAGTTCTTCATCTGTTCCCACTCGATCAGCTGGCCCGTGTATCCGGCCGTGCGGCCCAGGATGGCGACCAGCGTGCTCTGGCACATGTACTCGCCGTTGTTGATGACCTTGCCCGCGCGGATCGCGGCGAACATCTCGTCCTGCTCGACCTGGTGCATGGGCCGCAAGGCGTCCTGGCGAGCTTTCTTGACGCCGAAGCCCGACAGGTCGCCGGCTTGCTGGCCGTACTCCCACTTCGTCTCGCCCTCGATGCGGCCTTTCTGCAAATCGCAGCGTCCCTTGGTGCCCATCAGCATCTCGGAATAATCGTTGTAGCAGTTGGGTTGCTGCCGGGCGATGGCGTACATCCGCGCGCCGTCGTCGTACTCGTACACCACGGCGTGGTGATCGTAGATATCGCCGTACTTCGGCTCGACGCGGACCTGGCGCCCGCTGGCGGCCCACGCCTTGACCGGCGCCCGGTCGCGCAGGGCCCACGTGCATTTGTCCAAGCCGTGGATCTGCTGCTCGACGTTGTGATCGCCGGAGAGCCAGGTGAAGTAGTACCAGTTGCGCATCTGGAACTCCATCTCCGTCCACCCCGGCTGGCGCGGGCGTTCCCAGAGGTAGCCCAGATTGCGGGTGCTCTGCACGGCCACGATGTCGCCGATGGCCCCGTCGTGAACCCGCTTGATGGTCTCGCGGATCACCGTGTCGTAGCGCCAGCACAGGCCGGACACAACGCACAGGTTCTTCTGGCGGGCCAATTCGCAGGTCGCCATCACGCCGCGTACGCCGGTCGCGTCGACGCCCACCGGCTTTTCGGCGAACACGTGCTTGTTGGCCTCGATCGCCGCCGCCAGGTGCAGCGGGCGGAAGTGGGGCGGCGCGGCCAGCAACACGACGTCCACTCCGCAGGCGATCAATTCCTTGTAGGAATCGAAACCCACGAAGCAGCGGCTCGGGTCCACGTCGACCTGGTCGGGATGCCGATCCTTGAGCGCCTTCAAGGTTCCGCTCATCCGATCGGCAAAGGCGTCGGCCAGGGCCACCAGTCGCACGCCCGGATCCGCGTTGATCGCATTCGACGCGGCTCCGGCCCCGCGACTGCCGCAGCCGACCAGGCCGACCCTCAAGATATCGCTGCCGGCCGCGTGGGCGCTGCGATGCACGGCCAGGACGCTGCCTCCCACGGCAGCCGTGGTGCGCAAAAACTGACGACGCGAGATGCTCATGGTCTTCTCCCCGGACTTCGGAATGTCCAAAACGATTCTGCCTTAGCAGCGTTCGAGAAATCACTGTCGCCCCGTGAAAGTAGCCATCACACTCCGTGTGATGATCGGCAACAAACAAACACAGGCGCTGCCGGGCGGGCGGTTGGTGTCGAGTTTCGCATCCTCTGAGCCAAATCGTCAATGCGCGAATGCACAAAAAAGGTAAGATTTTGCGACAGGGCTGCCTCCCGCATGCCGCCCCCGTGATTCCGTCCGTCGGCCGGTCGCACGGTTTCGGCTGCCGGCCCATTCTGCTACGATTGATTCCTTGCCGTGCGCGAACTTGCCACAGACGCGAAGGTTGCCTGACGACCTCAAGATGAAAGGAACGACATGATGACCACAAGACAACAAATGACGCGCCGAGGGTTTGTGGGTTTCACGGCAGCGGCCGTCGGCGGGCTGTTGCTGCCCAGCGCGCTGGGGCGAGCCGCCGAACCGACCGTTCCCCCGGCCAGCGAAGGTGAGACGGACCACTTCTGGTACCGCCTGGCCCCCCAGGGTCTCTACATCGACTCGCAACGTGGAAACAAGGCGTTCGGTTTCGCGGAAGACAAAATCCTGCTCTCCGAAGACAACGGCCACACCTGGCCGCACAGCAGCCCGTTTGCCGAGGCCCAGCGGATCACGTTCAGCTACATTCTGAAGAACGGAAACATCCTCTTTGCCACGGGCGCCCAGTTGTACCTGAGCACCGACAACCTGAAAACGTACCAGCCGATTACGGTCAAGAAGGCGGACGGCAGCGACTACCTTCCGCACACGCCGCAAAACGCCGACAACCCCGGCTGGTACTTCCACAGCCTGACGGGCGTCAGCGCCTGGGACGTGAACGGCGTCGAGATGCTGGTGTGGGGGAGTTACTGCAACGTTCGGGGCGGGGCCACGCCGGTGAACATCTACTACTCGGCCGACAGCGGGCAGACCGTCAAACTCGCGTATGCCTTCGGGCAGAACCCCTATTACCGCGATAACGGCGCGCCGGGCGGAGGCAGCACCGGCACGCTGCTGGGCGACGCCGACAATCCGGTCATCGCCCGCCACGTTCATTGTGTGGCGTACAACCCGGTGGAAAACGCGTTCTATGCCTGCACGGGCGACGGCGACAAACCCGAGGGGCACGAATGCCACTGGCTGCGGGGCACTTACGACGCCCAGCAGGACAAGTGGGATTGGAAGGTGATCGTATCGGCCAGTTCCAACGCGCGCTACAAGTGCGGCGGCATCAATTTTGTGGATGGCCAAGCCTACTGGATCGCCGACGCCAATGGCCCCCTGCCGCACGATCGCGGCGTCTTCCGCTGCGCCCCGGCGGACATCCCCAATCCCCAGGCGCACACGATGCTGTTCAACCCGGAATACGAATGCGCCAACATGGTCATTCAAGACGGCCTGATTCTGGCGGCGCACTACGCCACGGCCTCGCCCTACACGCTGGGGATCATCATCTCTCCGGACATGGGCCAGACGTGGGCTCAATACGATCTGAAAGAGTTCGGCAAACGGTCGCCCACCCGCATCCACCAGAAGAACAGCGACGGCTGGTTCCGGATGGACTTGAGATCGGGATGGATCGACCGGGCGGAGGTCCTGTTCATCAAGCCCAAACAGTAGCAGTGGGTGGCCGGGCAATCGCCCCCTCAGTCCTTTTCGCCCGGCAGCGTCAACAGCAGCGTCAAGCCGGCGCTGATCAGG
This sequence comes from uncultured Pirellulaceae bacterium, assembly GCA_964409865.1. Lineage (GTDB taxonomy): Bacteria > Planctomycetota > Planctomycetia > Pirellulales > Pirellulaceae > Anammoximicrobium. Next base: position 39,193 of record CAYPGE010000007.1, on the reverse strand, counting down.
TACAGCACGGCGTAGATCCACATCACGCCGGCGACCCCGACGATCGGCAGGAACACCCACACGATCGCCGGCCCGACCCAGTTGCTGGCGCCCGCGCCCAGGTTCAGCAGCGACATGGCCGCCCCCTTGTTTTCGGGAGCCAAGGACGGCATCAACGCCGACAAGGGCACGTACCCGGCCAGCGTGGCCCCGTACAAAATCGCCGCCACCACCGCCAGATGATAGTTGACGCCGAACGTGTGGGGCGCGTAGTACAGCAGCAACGTCGTGATGGCCGAGCCCACGCCGCCGCAATAGGCGACCGTGCGCCTCCAGCCTAGCCGGTCGCCGATGAAGCCGAACAGCAGGTTCCAGATGATGTTGCTGAAGAACATGAAACTGAGCAGACGCAACCACTGCTCTAGTTCAAACCCGATCGTTTTCGTGAAATAGATCGGCAGGAACACGATGAACCCGTTCTGCGGCGCCGTGTTGATGATGCGGACGACGCACCCGATCGCCGTCTTGGGCTTCCGCCAGGCGATCGAAACGCTGGACAGCAGCGTCCTCAGCGGATGCTCGCCCGGCGGCGCCAGACGGTTTCTCCCGATGGGTTCCCGCAGGCCGCCCAGGGCGACAACGCCGCCGAGCACCACCAGTCCCAGCGAAGACCACAGCGTCTGGTAGGGGCCGATCAAGGGAATGGCGCAGCTGGCGAACAGCGGCCCCAGGGTCATCAATCCGCCCGTCAGGGCGAACCAAAACCAGCCCACCGCGGTCCCCAAGCGGCGCGGCGGCGTGGCCACGGAGATCCAAACAAGAAAACCGTACGCAAACAGGGGATAGCCGAAACCGCGCAGCGCGTACATGATCAACAGCCAAACGTAGTTGCCGGGCGCGACGCCCAGCAGCAGAAATCCGACCTCGCAGAGCACCCAGATCCAGAGGCCGATCGCCATCACCTTGCGCGGGCCCCAGAGGTCCGACAGGGCGCCGGAGAGCCAGGCGGAAATCGCCACGGTGATGCCGTACACCGTGAACACCACCGCGACCAGCTTCTCGCCGGCGATTTCGCGATCGACCAGGTACTTCGAGAGATATCCCGCCTCGACGCCGTCGCCGATCATGAACAACAGCAGGCCCGCATAGCCCCAGAACAGCGGCGGAAAGATCCCGATCCGCTCCAGGAATAAACCGCGGGGGCGGGCCGTTCCTTCTTGGTCTGACATCACGGTAATCTCCACGGACTCAGGCGTCGGCCAGGCAGTCCTTCAGATATTGGATTTCTTTGGCCAGGGCGGCCGTGCGCTCGCCTTCCGGCAACTTGCCCAGCGACTCGTTCTCGATGCACAGGTCGTTGCGGTAACCCGCGCTGCGGAGGATCTTGACCACGCGCCGGAAGTCGATGTCGCCCTGATCGATGGGGCAGTTGAACTCGCCGTACTTCCAGCCCATGGGCCGCTGGGTTTCCCGCTGGTCGGCCGGGTACTTGATGCTCTTGCAGTGCGTGTGGAACGTGCGCGGCGCGTATTTCGCGTACAAGTCGTAGAGTTTGGACAGCGGATGGCCGAACCAGTAGAAGTTCCCCGTGTCGAGGGTCAGCCCCAGGCGGTTCGAGCCCACGCCGGCAAACAGGGCATCCAGGAATTCCGGGTCGTTGGTCGTCCGGCCGTGGTTCTCGACGCCGAAAACCACGCCGGTTGACTCGCTGCCCGCCATGACCTTCTTGAGCGTTTCGACCATCGCCGGGAGGAACTTGTCGGCGTCCGTCTTGCGATTCACCACGTCGATGCGGATCGCCGGCACGCCCAGCGTCTGAGCCACCTTGGCCGCCTGAATGACCCACTCCACCTCCTGTTCCGGCCGGACGTCGAATTGATTGGCCATCATCAAGGCGGTGATCTGGCAGCCGGAGGCCTGCAGGTCGGCCTTCAGCGCCGCCAGATCGCCGGGCGTGGCGGCCGAGTACTTGCGCGTGGGATGGAACAGCCGCGGGAAGGACAGGTCGGGGGATATGCTGGCCTCGACCCCCTGAGCGCCGATGGCTTTCAGGGCCGCCCAGCAGTCGGCGGCTGGCACGTGCCGGAGCGTGGCGTCGCCGCAGGCCAGCGTTCGTTCCGGACGGCTGCCGGCAGCGAGCGATCTGTGGCCGAGCACCGTCGTTGCAGCCGCGCCGGCCAGCAGACGACTCGATTGTTGGAGGAAGTCACGACGCGTGACGAGGGATGTCATGCGGAAGGCTCCTGTCGTTGGGTAGGATCCTGGATTGCGAAACGCGTGCTATTGATAGTCCCGCGATCGCTGGCCGTCAAGGAGTCCGGTAGATTCGCCAATTCTTACCGCACCGCAGGTTCCGCGGTAGTGGGCTCCAGGAAGAAGTTGACGTGGTACTTGATGCGGACGGGTCGGGGGGGGATCGGTTTGCCGGTCAAGCGTTCAACGCTCCAGGCACAGGCGTATCCCACGGGCGAGACGATCCCGTTCGGCTCGTTGAAGGTCTCCAGCGCCGGCAAGGCCGCCGAAGCCTTCATCCGGCCCAGCGTCACGGCACAGAAACGGCGGACTTGCTCGTCTTCCGGCGGCATGCCCGTGTCGTTCAGGCGTGCCTGCAGGGCCTTGACCAACTCCGCGTCGGGCTGGTTCTCGTGAAAGTGGCCCAAGGCCCAAATGGCCGCCGAACGAGCTTGCGTCACCGACAGGTCCTTGGCGACAAACGTGCGCAGAAAGGGCTCGGCAGGTGCGTGCTTCTTTTGGCCGAAGAACTCAAACAGGTGCGCCAACTGGTGATCCAGATCCGGCCGCCCGCGTCTGCCCAACAGCAATTCCTGCCGGTTCCCGTTGCGTTTTCGTGCGACGTCCAGAGCAGGCGCCAACGTGCGGTCGATGCCTAATCGCCGCAGGCCCCAGGCGGCCGCCACGTAGACTTCCGCCCGCGGGTGCTCCAACAACTCGACGAAACGGTCCGCGGGCGGCACATGGTTCAGCGTTCCCAGCAGCACGATGGACTGCTCCAACGCGGTCCAACGCTCGCTGTGTACCATCCGCTCGCCTTGGCGGAGCACTTCGGGCCGCCACTCCGGCGAGTGGGCCAGTTTCTCCAGGGACTGCCGGACGGACGCCCGCAGGCTCGGAATGGGGTCGGCCAGCAGGTCGCCCAGCAGCGACACGTTGTCCGCGGACGGACAAGCGGCCAGCGCGACCGCGACCAGTCGCCGCACGTTGGCGTCGCCTCGGGCGACCGTCGCTTTGGCCAACGGAATGACTCGGGCCGGTTCCCATTTGACCAACGGCTCCAGCGCGCCGGCAACGACGCTGGAGTCCTCGTCCTGGACCATTTCCAGCAGCAGGGTCCGGGCGCCGGCCGAATCGTGTTCGCGGAGCAACCGGACCGCGACCAGCCGATCCACAATGTCCGGTGACGCCCCGGATCGCAAGCGGCGCGCGGCGTCTTCCAGGCCGCTGCGGCGGACCTGCGCCACGGCCGTCGCCGCGGCCAGACGCACGTCCGCAGGTTGCGAAGCCGCCACGGCGATCCGCAGCAGCGGATCGGCCGCCGGCTGATCGCGCGCTTCGCCCAACGCGCGAATCGCCAACAGCCGCCGCTGCCGATCGATGCTTTCGTCCTCCAGTCGCCGGCGCCAAAGTTCGATCGCCGGCGGGAAACGCCAGCGCGCCAACGCCGGCTCGACTAACTGGGCCATGTCCAAGCCGTCCGTCTGGCAGCGGTCGAACAACACCTGAGCCGACTGGCGAGCGTCCAACGCCACCAGCGTCTGGGCGGCCGTCAAACGCACGATCCGCCGCTCGTCCTCTTTCACGTTTCTTGTCAGCGGTCCGATGGCGGCTTCCAAGCCCGGCACGCTTTGGGCTTGGACCCACGCGATGGTCCGCGCGGACTGCTGTCTCAGATCGGCTTCCGGCGAATCCAGCGCGGCCAGCCACAAGGGCAGCAGCTCCGGCCGAAACCGCACCTCGTCCGGCGGCAATTCGAGCCGTGGATCGGTGAACATCACGAAATCCAGTTGCGTGCGCGATTGCCCGCAACAGACGGCCGCCAGCCACAGAACCGCCAACCACGCGGCGGCGGCCAGAACGCCGGCGGGGCTCGCGCGAAGGGGGCCTCCGCAGCCGTCTCGCTCCGCGAGATGATGAGAGTAGCCATCTCGCTCCGCGAGAGGATTGGCTGTCCTCTCGCGGAGCGAGAGGGCTACGGTCGTCAGTGTTGGATTCTTGCTCATTGGGGACGCGTCAGCCGATGGGTTTGAACGACGACGATGGCGAGGAACAAGGCGGCTGCAAACGTGGCAAACCACCAGCTGTTGGGAATCAAGTGGTACTGGGCGAATCCCGGCGTGCGGATCACGGCCAGCGCGGCGGCGATCGGGTTGACGGTCAGTGCCCAACTGACCGTGCCATGCCCGAAGGGCGCGTCCCGCAGCAGCCAGACCAGCAACGGGCCTCCGCAGCAGGCGGCCAACGCTCCGTACGCCGCCGCCGTGGCCGTCGCCGTGCGGCTCAACAAGCTGCTGCAGGCCAGGCTGAGCATGATCGAGAACACGGCGGTGAAGGTCAGGCAGATCAACACCTGGCGGCACTGCAGCCACATCGCCGGCTCGATGTACACCATCACCACGTAGCCCGGCAGCGTGGAGACCAGGATCAGCAAAATCGGCCAAACCACGCTGGCCAGTTTGCCGATCAGGATGCGGGGAGCCGACAAGGGCGTCATCTGCAACAACTGCCAGCCGCCGCTTTCGATCTCGGAACTGATCAGGCCGGCGGTGAGGGCCGGCGCCAACAGCAGGATCAAGGCCCCCTGCAGCAGCACCATCAGGCCGCCGATCGTCTCGGGTCCCCAATCCAGCGTGCCCAGGCTGGCCACGTACGTCAAACCCAGGGACGCCAGCGCGCTGACGGCCGCCAGACGCAGCATCCAGTGCATCCGACCGAAGCGGCGGCAGCGGAATTCCTTGACCATCACGGGATTGATCAGGGGGGCGATCGTCAGCTTGCGGCGCTGCGGGTCCACCACGAAGAACATGCGCCGGATCGTGCGGATCAGCCAGGACCGCTCGTCGGTGATCAAGCCCTGCGAATGAGCGCGGTCGAACAGGCTATGATTCAGCCGTGCGAGCGTCAGCCCTGCGAACAGCCCCGTGGCGGCGATCCCGTACCAGACGCAGCGCGCGGTCACGTGCTCGCCCGCCACCAGTCCCTTGGCGCCGACCCCGCTGTGACCCATCAACTGCATCACCGCCGGGATGGGCGAGACGCACCGCAGATGCTCGGCGCACAACGCTTTCCAGCCGCCCGTGCCCTGCAGAAAATAATGGGGCCCCAGCGTGACGATCGCCAGCAGCAGGACACCGCCATAGGTGTACCGCAGCGCCGCGTCCGGCGAATTGACGTACGTGCTGACCAGCAGCGCCCAGGCCGTGTACTGGACGGCGACCAGCACCAGGATGGCATACAGCGGCAGCAGCTCGCCGCCCAGCGAAACGCCGCCCATCGCATGGCACGCCGCTGCCGCCGGGACGCTGGTCATCAGCAGCAGGAGCACGAAGCCCAGACTGCCCGCCAGCTTGCCGCCGTAGATCGACCACGGCTTCAGCGGCGAATTCAGCAGCAAGACCAGGGTCCCGCGCTGCTTTTCGCGGACGATCGACGTGGCCGGAAACGCGGGCGTCAGCAGCAACAAGGCGCCCAACAGGCCGTAACCGAACAGCCGCAGAACCTTCTGCGCCGGAGCGCCGCTCAAGTCCACTTGCGCGTCGGACGGCCACCCCAGCAGCACCAGCGCCGAGAAGATCAGGGCCGTGGCGATGATCGCTGCGGCCGCCCGCCGGCGGCGGAGCGTGCCCAGGAATTCGCGCCGTACAATCGGATGGTTCCACATACGCCTAAACCGCCTTCCGGCCGCAACCAAAGTAGGTTGGGACTCCTATGCCGTCTCCGCATCATCGCGCGTCACTGTCAGGAACGCGTCTTCCAGGTCGGATACGACCGCGCGGTACTGCACCACGCGGACGCCCGCTCCGACCAGCTGGCTGAGCACCTCGCCGAGATCCTCGTCCGAGCGGTCCGTCTGGAACCGCACGATGGCTTCCGCCTCCGAGGTCACGACCGAGGTCTCGTCGCCCAGCGCCTCGCGCAGCACGCGGGCCGCCGCCTCCAGCTGGCTGCGGGACGACAGTTGGACTTCGATCAATCGTTGGTGCCGCACTTGCCGCATGATCTCGTCCAGCGTGCCGGCCGCCCGCAGCCGGCCCCGCGTGATGATCGCCACCTGGTCGCAGATCCGCGACAGCTCCGGCAGGATGTGGCTGGTCACGATCAGCGTCTTGCCCATCGCCGCCAGCCGCAACAGCAACTCGCGGATTTCGATCCGGGCGTGGGGATCCAAACCGTTGGCCGGCTCGTCCAGGATCAGTACTTCGGGATCGTGCAGCAGCGTGCGGGCGATGGCGATCCGCTGCTGCATTCCGTGGCTGAGCGTTTCCACGAAACGGTCCTGCATGTAACCCGAACCGGTCGTCTCCAGCACCTCGTCGATCCGCTGTTTCCGCTGGTGCCAGGGAATCTTGAAGGCGGCCCCGAAGAAATCCAGGTATTCCCGCACCCGCATGTTGTCGTACGACCCGAAGGTGTCGGGCATGTAACCGACCAGCCGCTTGATCTTGCGGGACTCGCGCGAGCAATCCACGCCGGCAATCCGGGCCTGGCCCGAAGTGGGCCGCGCCAAGCCCACCAGGATCTTGATCGTGGTCGTCTTGCCGGCGCCATTGGGGCCGATGAAGCCCAGGATCTGGCCCTTGTCCAACTTGATCGACAGACGATCCAGGGCGGTCAACTCGCCGTACTTCTTCGTCAACTCGTGCGTCACCACGACCGGCTCGCTCATGTCCGACTCCTGGGGGCTGGGAAACAGAGACAACAGAGAAAAAAACAGGCACTCCGTTTTCTCTGTTTCCTCCTGTTCAATAAGTTGGGTTCATTCGGTTTGCTCCGGCAGCACCGTGCCGGCGATTTCCAGTTGAACCGTGTCGATCTTCCAGACGCTGGCTCGCCCTTGGTTTGCCTCGTCCGCCGTCACGCTGACGAAGATCCCCAGCAGCAGTCGTCCGGCCGCATCCAATTCCGGCAGCGTCGCACCCTCGAGCGTCAACTCGATTTGCCCGATAGGATTGTCCACCTTGCGCAGCGACTGGGTGCGCTCGTCCACACGCCGCACGATCTGCACCGTGCGGTTGGGCGCGGTGATCTGCACGGTCAACCGAGCGCTCTGGATCTGCAACGGCAGCACGGCCTCGGGCACCTGGAACCACAACCACGTCTGCGTGGGTTTCTGCGAAGGGATCCACACGCCCGTGCGGCGGTTGTACAAGGGAGACGACCGCTCGTCCGTCGGCCGAACGCCGGCGGAGAACTGCAGGAACGACGAAGGGATGACAACCCGCGTTCCGCCGGGCGGACGGTCGATCGTCAGGGGCAGCGACCACAACGCCGTCCCAAACCGCACCTGGTGCCCGGAAAACTGGAACCCCATGTCCACGGCGTCGCTCCAGCCCAACAACAGAGACTGAGAGAGTTCCCGCATCTGCCCGACGCTGGGCTGCATTATCCTCTCCATCACCGCCTGCCGCCGGTGCTGTTCATCACTCAGCCAGCGGCCCTCGACGTAGCGGCCCCTTGCCAACACGTCCCCCGGACCTGCCAGCAGGCGCGGTCCGTCCGCCCGGACCGCCAGGCACGGCTGGCCGGGGACCGCAATCACCGCGTCGGTCAGCGAGAGCGTCTTGCCGGTCCAGCGGGCGACGAACCCCTCCGGGGCAAACGTGCCGCGGACTTCCAGCCGCTCCGACAGGTCGCTCGCCCACTGGAACGACGCCGTCCGCAAGCCGGTCGTCAGACGCAGGTTCTCCCAGTGCCATTGGTCCAGATCGGTCCAGACCATGCGCCGCGTCGTGCCCGCAGCGGGCGTTTCCTCCGGCGCGAAGACGCCGCCCTGGCGAGCGCCCGCCGCGCCCGTCGCCGGGGCAGGATCGTAACAGGCCAGCAGGCCGGTAGCCGTGATTTGATCGGCGCTCTGGGCAACCTCCAAGAATTGCGCCTCGCCCACGGTGGCCGGAACGGCGCGCTGCGACCGCATTCCCAGTCCCGCCAGCGGTACCGCGGCCAGCAGCCCCAGGCAGGGCGCGATCCAGGCCAGATGCTCCAGTCGCCTCCGCCGCGCCAGCGCCATTCCGGCCAACAGCAACCCGCCGCAAAACAGGCCCAAGACCGTGCTCACCGGTCCCCGCGACGCGATCCGATAGCCAATCCTTTCCGAAAGGTAGTCGCGGAAGACGCCAGGGCTGGCCAGCGGCCGCGTCCGCCCCTGGAACAACGGCAATTCGTCCAACTGACGCTTGGGCTCGTAATCCGTCATCCGATTCGGGTCCCAGCGGTCCCGCCGGGCCGTGGCAGGCTGAATCCAGGCTCGGCCGGCCACGGTGGTGAACACCACCCGCCCGCGCCCTACGGGTCGCCAGAAGGCCGCCGGCCAACCTTGCACCGTGTGCGTGACCTCCATGCCCGTGACGATCACCCGTGCAAAATCCAGCGGCTGTTCGTAGGACTCCGCCGGCGGAACCACGGCCGAGGGCGACAAGCCAGGAGGCGGCAAGGCGGCGCTCTGGATGACTACCTGATCCAGTTCGACGCGACTGACCAGTTGGCACGTGAACGCCTCGCCCAACAGCCGTTCGACCCCAGCGAAATCCACCCGGTCCAGCATGATCCACAGCTCGCCACCGTCGATCAGCCAGGCCCGCAAGGCGGACAGGATCGCCACGTCGCTCGCGAAATGATCGTTCCACAGGACCAGTTGGTCCAATCCGTCGAACACATCCCGCAGCGGAGGCAAACCGCGGTCGTGAATCAGGGCCAAGCCGCGGCTGTGCCCGCGCGTGGTCCGCAAGGCGATCACCGCCTCGTAGGCGTAATCGGGTTCATCGAATTCGGAGTCCGAATCCTCCTCGCCGATCAGCGCTCCCGTCACCGCCCCGTCCTTGTTCACCCGCAGCAGCGCCGAATGCTGGACTTCCTCGTGACCGGCCCGCAAGACGACCTCGGCGCCCGATCGATCGTCGATCAGCATGCCGTAACAGGCCACCGTCTCGCGACTCGACGGCAAACGCGGCAGCTTGATCGGCACCCACGTGCGGCGCACCGCCTGGGGGGGAATCCAAATCCGGCGGGCGAACTGCACATCCGGGTCCCGCGAGAACCCGAACGCCGCCAGCACGTCCACCGGCTGATCTTCGTCATTGACGACACCGACTCCCACCACGCCCCAGGTTTCCGACATGTACTGGTTCAACCCGCCGGCTGAACCCAACTGGGAGAACCGAATCGGCGCATCGGATCCCAAGACACCCTGGACGCGGACCTGCCCCGTCACCGCCAGGCACCCCCAGGTCATCAGCCATCCGCAGATCCAACGCCAGTTCATGACACCGTTCCCGGCCACGCAGGGACAAGAATCAGTTCGCAGTGCCGCCTTCAGGCGGTCCCGCCCACCAAGCGGCCAGGACCAGCAGTCATTGGCCGCTGCGATGCCCCAATATAACCCCGGCAAGTGCCGACAAGATAGTCCCTGCCGCGGAAGAAGCAGAACAAACGGCGGCAGGGGTAACTCGTAACCGGAAGCGTCAGCGAGGCAAATTTGACACGTCCGGCGAATGGGCGTAAACTCGAAGTCGGTGAACGCTGGACGCAGTTTTTTCGGATTTGGCTGAGTTGGAATCCGCCCATTATCTCGCAGTGGAGGCATGCCAATGCCCGTCGTCGCCCGATTCTATGGGATCTCGATCAAGATGTATTTTCGGGAGCACGGCGTGCCGCACTTTCACGCAATCTATGCCGAGTTCAACGGCGTGTTCAGTCTGGAGCCGCTGGAACTGATGGAGGGCGATCTTCCCCGGCGTGCGGAACGGTTAGTCCTGGAGTGGGCGCAGCGTTACAGGGCCGAACTTCTGGAGATGTGGCAAACACAGCAGTTTCGGCAGCTTCCCGGTTTGGAGTAGAGCAGTCATGGAATCGTATCCCCGAGTCGATGCTGTTCAGCCGCTTCCAGGACGGCGTCTGCGAGTTCATTTCTCCAACGGTCAGTCAAGCGTCTACGACTGCTCTTCGTTGCTGTCCGACCCCGCCTTCCGTTTGTTGGCAGACGAAGCGTTCTTCCGAAACGTGCGCGCGGACCCGCACGGTTTTGGGGTTGTGTGGAGTGACCAAGTGGACCTCTCCGAATCGGAACTGTGGCTCCACGGAACTGCGGAGGATGGGGCTGCCGTGTGATGCCGTCTACGCAAATACGTGCAGCGGTTCGTAGCGTTGGCCCAAGACCTTCCGGCTGTCCAGGCCCAGCCAGCGGTCGAGCATCGTGGCGTACACGCGGCGGAAGTCGGTGTGCGATTCCGGAGCGTCTCCCACGAGGCGCTGGAGGTTCGGGTGCGGGCCGACCAGTCCGCCGCGGAGTCGGCCGCCAAACACGAGCACGGGGGCGGCATCGCCATGATCGGTGCCCCGCCGGCCGTTTTCCACCAGCGTGCGGCCAAACTCGGAAAAGGTCATCACGGCGACCCGGTCCAGCAACTTGGCGCGCTGCACGTCGCGGACGAACGCCGCCACCGATTCCGACAGCTGTCGCAGCAAGGCCGCGTGGTTGTCCCGCTGGTTGGCGTGATTGTCGAAGCCGCCAATCCCGCCGCCGCCTAGCTCGGCGAAGAAGATCCGGATGCCCAGGTCCGCCCGCATCAGTTGAGCGATCGCCGTCAAATGGCCTGCCAGCTGAAACGGCGGATAGCCGGCCGCGCCATCCGCCCGATCCAACACGGCCTCCAAACGCTCGCCGCCCACATACGCGGCTTGCAGGTTGCGCGAAACCGCGTCCAGCAACGGACTGCCGCCGGCGGGCGACGCATCGCCGGTGGCCTCCCAGTCCGCCAACTGCCGCCAGCGCAGCGATTGTCCGTGCAGCCGCTGGAGCATCTGCCGCTGGCTCGCGTCCAGGGCGCGGATCGCGGGCACGACCTGCTGCTCGGCGTGCAACGCGAAGGGCGTGGCGATCGGTCCTACGAAGATGCCGGGCACCGCCGGCTCGCCCGAACCGGCCGCCAGGTCGATCGCTCGCCCAATCCAGCCGGTCTGGCAAGCCGCTTCGCCCGGCCGGGCCGTGTGCCAGTCGCGCATCGCCGCCTCGTGATCGCGGTTCCCCTTCGCGTACCCGACGCCTTGAATGACCGAGGCGTAACCTTCCTGGTACAGCTTCGAGACGGCCGCAAACTCCGGGTGGAAGCCCAGCGAATCGTCGATCTTGTGCAGCTCGCGTTCCGCCAACCGCAACGTGCTGCGGTTACGCCCATAGGCGTCGTCGGCGTGCGGCACGATCGTGTTCAATCCGTCGTTTCCGCCAGACAGCTGAAGCACGACCAACATGTTGTCGTTCCGCTCCCGCGCCGCCTCCGCCGCCACGGCAGCCCGTGACAGAATCGGCGGGACCGCAGGCGCCAATGCCAGTAGTGCCGGAGTCCCGACCGCCGATTTCAACCAGTCGCGTCGTGTAAGTGACATGAGCATCCTCCTCCCGCAGCCTGCGGCCGCAACCAGAGTCGTACTACCATTTCCTGATTTCGTGTTTGTCGGGGGCGCATTTTGGAGTGCGGCGCCTTGTCGCCGCTTTGGATCGATTGCGGCGCAAGGACCGCCGCTTGGTGTTCACTTGCCTTGCCGTGTGTCCTGAACCCAATCCGCCGTTGCGCTGCAGGCCGCTACCCAAAGCGGTGACAAGGCACCGCACTCCAAAACTCGGTTGCGGCCACCGGCCGCGTTGCCCAAGGGCCAACCGAATGCGCCCGCGTCCGGTCGTTGCACAACGGGCGCCTTCGGTTCAAGCCAGTTGAAACTCCGGCAACGTGCATACGTCCTGTGCCAACTCGCGCAGCCGGCCCGGCAAGGTGTCCGCGCCGGAGCCCGCCGCGCGCTGGGCGAGTTGGTCCCGAACTTGCGCCGGGACATCGCCGCCGAGCAACAGATCCACCAAAAACTTCGCCGCCGCGGCCGGGTCTGAATGTCCGTGCCGCTGGGCGACCGCGTGCGGTTCGAGTCCCGCGCCATACGCTCCGCCCGGCGTCAACAACGACGCCGCCAGATTGACGCGTCCCATCATCGCGGCCGGGTTCAGCCAGTGCCGCCCGCCCGACCAGCCCTTGACCGTGGGCGGCCGGAGCAAGTCCTGTCCCAAACCGGCCAGATCGCCGCCCAGCCGCAACGTCGGCACGTTGCCTTCCAGCGGCCGGATCATGCCCAAGGCCAATTCGACGGGACTTCGCACGCGTTGCCGGTACGCGGCAGCCGAGAAAAACCAGTTCGAGCGGAGCATGGTCTCGACCAGTCGCCCGATGTCGTAATCCTTGTGAAACGACGCGGCCAGCGGCTCCAGCAGCTTCACGTCCGGCTCGTCGGTCTCCGAGATCAGCCAACGATACAGACTTCGCACGATGTTCCGCGCCGTGGCCGGCTGCTGTAGCACGATCCGCACCGCATCATCGGCGTTCCAGTTGCCGGATTGCCCCAAGACGCGTTTTGGCCCCGCATCGAATTCCCGGTCCACGAACCGCAGGTCGTCGCGCAGCATCAGCCAGCCGGTCAGCGCGCGCGTGGTCTCGCGGACGTCCTGTTCGTCGAATTCGCCGGCTCCCGGTCCGTACTGCGCCAGCAACTGCCGCGCCAGGTTCGAGTTCGGCAGGCTCCGGCGGTTGCCGTCTGCGTCCAGACCCACGACGACCGCCGGCAGTCGCAGCGCGGCGGCCAGCATGTCCGCGTAGCGGCCCAAGGCGTGCCGGCGCAGCAGGTGGACGAGGCTCACCATCATTGCCCCTTTGACGACTCGCGCCCGGCTGATGCCGAAATGGCTGTGCCAGAACAGCGTCATCTTTTCCAGCAGCGGGTGCGGCGTCTCGATCATCCGCCGCAGCCACCAGGCCCGCGCCGCGTCGTCGGTGCCCGACGAACCGGCGGCCTGGTCGTAGCCGTCGTGAGATTTCTGGAACGCGGACATGTCGCCCGGCGGATTCACCAACCGGTCGATCCCGCGCGCCGGGCCGTCCTGCAGAGCTTGCTGCAGTTCGGCCCAGGTGCCCCCAAAAGCGGCGCGGCGATGCAGGTGGGCCGCGCGACGAAGGTCCCAAGGCCGCTGGTCGTCCGGCTGAAAAGCGGCCCAAGCCCAGGCGGCATCGACGCCATGCGGAGCCGTTGGCACTGGCGAATCGTCCGGGGCAGCGGTCTTCGTTCCGGCCATGACTGACTCCTTGATGAGTTTTGCGGTACTCGCCATTTCGAAGACACGCGCCGGCACGGTCGCTCACGCGCGGCCGGCCAATTCCGCAGCCACTTTGTCGAAGTACGCCACGCCCTGGGCGATCTCCGGCACGGAATTCTCCCAGTTGTATTCGTATTCGATCGAGAACACCGCATTCTTGATGCCCTGCCGTTGGATTTCGGCCAACATCGCTTTCACGTTGCCCGCGCCGGTGCCCCAAGGCACGTCGTGCGCGCCGCCGCCGAACTTGTTCAGGTCCTTGAAATGGAAACTGATGATGCGGCCTTCCAGCTTCTTCAACTGTTCGACCGGATTCAGTTCGGAACGCATCCAATGCCCCGTGTCGGCACAAGCGCCGATCCGCTTGCTGCGGCCCTGGCACATCTCCAACACCGTGTCCGGGTTCCAGTACCGCGACGGCTTGGGATGGTTGTGCAGGGCCACGTTCAGCTGGTACTCGTCGCACAATTTCTCGATCGTGTCGAAGGCGTCGGGCGCGGGCTCGGAGACAATGGTCTCGATGCCCATGTCCTTGGCAAACTCGAACGTCTTGCGGCTGGCGTCCATGTCCTTCGACAATCCGCACACGCCGTAGTTGACCAGCCGGACGCCGCAATCCGCCAGCTTGGCCTTGACCTCGCGGCGCAATTCCGGGCTCAGCGACTCGTCGATCTTCGCGTCTGGCTTCTCGCCACTCATCTTCTGGCCCGGGTAGGCTTCGATGTAGTGCAAGCCCAGCGACGCCGTCTTGTCGACCGCCTCGAAAAAGGTGTACCGGTTGAAGCTGTACGCCTGGCAACCGAGATGCCAGCCGAGCTTCTCGGCGTGCGGGGCTCCGGCCGCCGGCGCGAAGGCCCCGGCCCGCGAACCGTGCAGGCTGACCAGCGCCAATCCGGCGGCAGCGCCCACTGTCTGGAGAAAACCGCGACGATGAATCGAACTGCTCATGGGAGTAACTCCAAGTTGAGGGATACAAAACGCCACGTCCAAGGCCGCAGAACGGAAGCCCGTCGGCCCCTTTTCCTCGCCGACCGCGCGGCTCCGCAACGGCCGGTTCTCCCGTATTGTACCAGTCGTTCTGATGCCTGAAAGGTGCGGACGGCGGGAGGGGCTTCCTGCACCGGGCTGGGACGGGCATAGCGGCGAACGCGGTTGGGCCTATAATGCAATAATTCTGGCCTGCCGCCACGAAAACGGCCGGCAAGCTGCAATCTTGGGCTCAGACGTACAGAATTCAGTTTTGGCCGAGCAACGTCGATCCACATGGCTGGGCTTGCCATCGGCCAAAATTGAATTCTGTACGTCTGAGCCCTTTGTCAGAGCCACCCAACAGGCAAGGAGATACCTTCATGCGTGACTGTCAGCGAATCTGGACGATGGTGACCGCGATCCTGTGGACTTGTGGCGCCGGCCTGACGACGGCGGCCGATGCGCCAAAAGAAGCGGAAGGCCCGAAAGCCGACGCATCCCCCGCAGCGGCCTCGTCGCCGGGCGACGCGGCCTCGGGCATCGTGCGGGTGACGAAGGACTACGACCTGTGGATCGACCCGAAGCAGAAACTGGTCATCGTCGACGGCCGGGTTTGTCTGCGGGAAGGGCAGCTGGAGATGTTCGCCTGCCCCAAGGGCACCAAGGAGCACGAATCGATCGTGTCGGTGAACTGCAAAGCCCAATTCGTTCACGCGGCGTTGGTGGCCGTCGGAGCGCAACCCGGAAAACCCGTCAGCTTCGACCCGGTCTATCGGGCCGCCAGCGGACCGGTGGTCGAGGTGTACGTGCTGTGGCAAGACGCAGCCGGCAAGAAGAACCGGGTGCGGGCGCAGGAATGGATCAAGGAACTGAAGACCGACAAAGCGATGACCGACCACTGGGTCTTCACCGGCAGCGGCTTCTGGACGGACGAGTCGACCGGCGAGCGCTACTACCAGGCCGACGGCGGCGAATTCATCTGCGTCTCGAATTTCCCCACCGCCATGCTCGACTTGCCCATCAAGAGCACCCAAGCCAACGAGAGCCTGCTGTTCGCCGCCTTTACGGAACGCATCCCGCCCATCGACACCAAAATCCGCCTGGTGCTGATTCCGCAACTGGAGAAAAAGAAAGAAGCAGGAAAGCAAGCGGAGAAGCCGGAGCCGGCCAAGCCGTGACGTAACCCTGCCAAGCCTCGGATCGCGGGCGCCGAACCAATCGGCTCGCCAATGTCGGCCCACCAGACCTCGCCCTGAGCGATTACCATTCCACTCGCCGCAACGTTTGGCGTACGGCCTTTCGGGTAAAGTCATCCAACGCAGGCCCGACCTCGTCGACCACTGCATTCATCGCCGCCTGCACCCGGTCGTCGTCATGTCGGGCAACGAATTCGGCCAGAGCCCTGGTGTAGAGCTGACTGCGTGAAGTCTGCAGGCGATCCGCCAATCGCTCCGCTTCCTCAAAGACGTCGTCTGGAATGGAAATGGCTGTTTTCATACCGGACGTATAACCGCATTCACCATTTCGTCAAGCGGATGATCGTCGCCAAACGACCGCGGGACGGATGATCCAACTCGCCGGCAAGCGGCAAGGATTTCGGGACCCCACATCGACAAAGGACTGTCGATGTTATCGCCCTGAAGGGCCTACCGGGACGCCCCCGCGCCGGGCGACGACAGGGCGCGGATCTCGGCCAGGACTTGCCGATACGTCGCGTCCTGGGGGCGGAGTTGGCACAGCTGTTCGGCCAGCGGCAGAGCCTGCCTGGCGTCCTTGCGCTCTTTGTAGAACAGCACCAGGCCCAGCAGGAGTTGCGGATTGTTGGGCTCCAATTCGTGGGCCTTGCGCAGCGATTGTTCGGCCTCGTCATAACGGCGGTGCAGGTACAGCAGCATGCCGTAGCGGTACTGGACGAAGGCCGCCTGCGGCGCCAAGCGGGCGTCGCGGGCAAACAGGTCCAACTCGTCGCGGCGCAGCCGAGTGGCCTCTTGGCGCAGCCGATTTGCCTCGGCCTGCGCCCCCTCGGCGGCCGGGGCATCGCCCCGCAACGCGGCTTGATTGGCGCGGCGGTCCTCCGCCTCCGCCAGGCGATCGTACAGCGCAGCCAGATTCGTCCGCGGACCGGTCGTGCGCGGCTCGACGTGCAGCGCATCCTGGTACGCCCGGACCGCTTCCTGTTCCTGGCCCTGCCCTTCGGCCACGATGCCCAACATCAGGTGTGCCCCGGCCCGGTCGTTGTTCATCAGCAGCCCGCGTTTGTATTCGGCCAGCGCGTCGCTCAGCTGCTGCCGCTGGAATCCCCGCAAGGCGCCCTCCGGCACGCCGCTAAGCGCGCGGGCGGCCTCGGTGCGGACCAGGCGGATGGGATCGGCCAGCAGCGGCGCGATGGCGGCGGCGAATTCGCCTTCGGCCAGCCGGCCTTGCAGATTGCTGATCGCCGTGGCGCGGATGGGCGGATAGGGATCGCGCAACAGTTCCAACGTGGCGTTGGTGCTTTGGAGGCTGTCGAATTGACCCAACTCCAGCAGCGCCGAGGCGCGGACGATGGCCGGCAGCCGACCGTCGCCGACCACGCGGAGCAGGCCTTTTTCCGATTCCGGATCGCCGCGGCGGGCGGCGTCGACCGTGGCTGCGAAGTACTTGTCGAAACGCCGTTCCTGCTGGCGCTGCTTGCCGTACCACTCCTGGCAGGCCTTGTCCATTTCCTGGTCCAGCTGCGCCAGGACCGCCTTGACCTTCTCGTCGCCGTTCCGCGCGGCCAGGATCCAATCCAGGTACTGCCGCAAATCGTCGCGGTCCTGCATGCCGGCTTTTTCCTTGTCCAAGTGGCAGCGGGTACAGGCGTTGGGCAGGCCCAGTTGGACGCTCAAGTCGGGGCGCGGATTGCGCAGGCTGTGATCGCGGCGCGCGTGCACCTCCATGTACGTCGTCTGCGGCATGTGGCATTCGACGCACGCGGCGCCCGTCGAGCCGGGCTGGTGAAAATGGTGCGACGGCGTGTCGTACTTGCCCGCCGGATGCTGGTGGCACGAGGTGCAGAGCGTGTTGTCCGCATGTTTCGGCTTGGCCTTATGAGCGTCGTGGCAATCCAGGCAGCGGATCCCGTTGTGGTACATCTTGCTCTGGATGAACGACGCATACTCGTAGACTTCGTCCAGGATCTGGCCGTCGGCGTGGTAGGTGGTGCGCTGCAGCAGTTCGGTGTTGAAATAGTCGTAGTAGTTGTCGCCGGGCAAATAGCCGGGATAGACGTGCGAGCGGCGCGAATGGCAAGGCGCGCAGGACTGGATCAGCCTTTCGGGGCTGTCGTTCAGCACGGGCAGGGCGTAGCCGCGTTTGCGGTCCCAGAACAGCGATTTGCTTTCGGCCAGCTGCACGTGCAAGCCGGCCGGCCCGTGGCAGGCCTCGCAGCTGACGTCGATTTCCGAAAACGTCGTGTGGTACGTGTTGGTGGCCGCGTCGTAGTTTTTCTGCAGATTGGTCGAGTGGCAGTCGGCGCACATGTTGTTCCAGCGCTGGGCCACGCCCGTCCAGTGCAGATCGTCGTCCGGCGCCAATTGCTCGCGGACGTCCGGCGGGTGCAGGTAGAACCACTGCTTGCGCTGGGTGTCCCAGCAGATCCGCAGCACCTGGACGCGCGCGATTTCGTGCTGCGGCATGTCCGCCGGACGGTCGAACTCGACCATGTACTGCTGCAAGGGATCGACCCCGAACACCCACTTGACCTCAAAATCCGCCAGCTTGCCGTCCGGACCCTCGGTGTGCGCCCAGTACTTGCCATCGCGCCGGAACATCCGCGAGCGAATGCCGAACTGCTCGAATTCGACGTCGTTGAAATCGCCCAAGACCGTTTCCGGCGTCGCCACGTCCATCGCCAGGTCGTGATGCGAACCTACCCACGCGTCGTACTGCTCGCGATGGCACTCGATGCAGGATTCACGCCCGACATAGGTGGCCTGGGCGTCGTCCGGCAGGCAGATCCACCAGTCGGCCAACACCAGGCCGCCGCCCAGGACCAGCGGGACCGCCGCCCACAGCAACACTCGCACCCAGCGGGCCGGCGCGCGGGGCGGCTCGGGCGGGGTTACCGCAGCGACCGACCGTTGTTGACTTCGCTTCTTGGACATAGCGACGGAAGGATACCATGCCGGACGCCTGGTGCGCAAGGCCGGTTGTTAGCAAAGCGACCGCATCTGCCAGACAATCCCGCGTTCTGGTCCGCGACGGTATACCGCGCGCGGTTGAGATTGGCTCGTTTAACCGCGACCCAACGGGGAGCGAGTGGGCCGGCGCGCTCCCCGTTGGGTCGCGGTTAAACGACCACAGGCGACCAGCAAATCCGCCGCCCAATTTGCACGGCGGCGAGCGGTAGTATAGCATGATCGGCTGCATCGCTGCGTTGAACGGATCCCACAGAATGGAGACCCCATCATGACCAGAGACCTTCGTCGAATGTTTTCGCGGCGTGATTTCCTGCGCAGGGCGGGTTCCGGCGCGGTGGCCGCCGGTTTGACGCTCCGCACGGGCCATCGTTGCGGCGCCGCCAGCGCCGGTGGTCTGCGCGCCGGCGAGGGCGTGGTCGATGCCACCCCGCCCTTGGGCATCGAGATGGGCGGGTTCCATCGGCCGCCGAACAACCCGCGGCTGATCACCGGCATCCGCCAGCCGGCCTCCGCCCGGGCGCTGGTGCTCGCCGGCGGCGATACCCAGGCGGCGATCGTCTCGCTGGACGTGCTCGACGTCCCCTACGACTTCACCGCCCGCGTCCAGGCCGAGGTCGCACGCCAGACGGGAATCCCGGCGGCTCATGTCCGCGTGTGCGCCACGCACAGCCACAGCATGCCGGCCTTCCAGTTTTCGCACCAGTGGGGCGCTGTGCCGCACGAGTACATGGCCACGGTCCAGGAGAAGATCGTCGAAGCATGCCGCCTGGCCAAAGAGGATTTGGCGCCGGCCGAGGTCTATCTGGGCAAGGCCCGCGCGGTGGGCGCGAATTTCAACCGGACCACCAAGAACTTCAAGACCGACGCCGAGTTCGGCAAGGACTCGACCGAGGATCAGCGCTGGCTCGACACGCTGCTGCACGTGCTGCGGTTCGAGCGGCCGGGCGGCCGGCGCAGCCTGCTGTGGTACCACTTCTCGAATCATCCGGTCTGCTTCCGCGACAGTCTGGCCGGCCCGGACTGGCCGGGGATGGTGGCGACGCGGGTGGCTGAAAAACACAAGGTCACGCCGGTCTTTCTGCAGGGCCATGCAGGCGACGTGAATCCCGGCGACGGCAAGATCTGGATCGGCGAGGCCGAGCCGACCACCACGGCCGTGTGCGAAGCGTTTGACCGGGCACTGGACAGCGTCAAACGCGTCCAGGTCGACGCGCTGCGAGCCGCCGTCGAGCCGTGCCGGCTGCCGCTGGACATGGCCCTGTTCAAGTCGTGGTTGGAGGAGTACCGCCAAGACCCGGCGGCCTGCAAGAGCGGCCCGTGGGTCGATGCGGGGTTCGCCGCCGCCTGGGCGGAAAGCGCCGCCAAGCAGGACCTGAACCAGACCCATCTGCCGATCACGTTGGCAGCGATCCGGCTGGGCGAGGTGGGCCTGGTCTTTCACCCCGCCGAACTGTACAGCTACTACGGCTTGGCCATCCGCCGGGATTCGCCGCTGGCCGATACGCTGGTGGTCGGCTATGCGGACGGCACGATCGGCTATGCCCCGGACGTGAACGCTTACAAGGCAGGCGAATACGCGGCCGTCGTGGTACCGAAGATCCTCGACTATCCGCCGTTCGTCCCCACCGCAACCCAAACCCTGGCCGCGTCGGCAGTCGGATTGCTCGGAAAAGTGGCCGGGTAGAGTCTTCAGGCCGTTAACATCGACTACTTGTTGCCGGTGTGGCTGGAGTTGAGTATCCCCACGGATGGCATGGCATTACCACGGATGAGGAAAACCGTGTCGAAGAAAGGCCGAGAAGGGGCAAGCAAGAATAAGGAGTATTGCACATGAATGAGCGAAATGACAGTCGGCGGTTTCTTCAGTGGGTTTTCGCTGCGGTGGCCGGCGGACTGCTGGTCGGGATCGGATCGCTTCGAGCAGCAGCAGGCCGGCAAGACCGAGCCGTATGCGATGGAATTGCACGTGGTCCGCTTGGGCGACGTAGCGATTGCGACCAATGATTTCGAGTTGTACACGGACTACGGCGTGGCGATGCAGGCGCGGAGTCCCGCCCTGCAGACCCTGGTGATCCAACTGGCCGGCGGCGGCTCGTACCTGCCGACCGAGCGGGCCGTCCGCGGCGGCGGCTACGGCGCGATCCCGCAGAGCAACCGCGTCGGCCCGGAAGGCGGACAGGTGCTCGTCGATCGCACCGTGGAAGTGATCCAGTCACTGTGGAAGTAACCGGCCGTGCTGAGCCTCGACCGCCGCGAGGGCGAGAGCATCGCCGGCTTCTGGCAAGACGTGCGCCGGTTGCTGCGCGAGCGACACGGTGAGCAGTTGCGCGGGCCACCCCGCTCGACGGCCCGAAATTCTCTTCAACCCGACTGTTTTCAGTGCGGCCACACATTATATTGAGTTGGGGAGATTACAGAAAAAGGAGACCGGAACATGCGAACCACGTTGGGTCTGCTCACCCTGTTGTCGCTCGGTCCTCTGGCGTCCGCGACAGCCCAAGTGCCGTACGTGCCCGGAGGCTATCCGTGGCCGGTTCCGTGGGGCTATGGCTACGGCTATCACCACGCTTCGACCTACGAAGAAGGCGTCCAGCGCGGCTTTGCCGACATCATCCGTTCCGCGGGTGCGGCGAATCTGATGAACTCCGAGGCGGCCAAGAACTGGGAAGACGCCCGCCGCAAGAACATCGACAACCGCGTGTACGGGACCGAGAAGTACTTCCAGATGCGGCAGATCAACCGGGCCGCCCGCGCCGCCGAACGCAGCCGCCAGCCCTCGATGGAGGACCTGATCCGGTACGCTTCGCAGCGCGCTCCGGACCGGCTGAGCCCCACCAAGTTGGATCCCTTGACCGGCGTCATCAGCTGGCCCACGATTCTGCACGGCGAAGCCTACGAAGCGGACCGGAAGAAGCTGGAAGCACTTTACGCCCGCCGTTCTGAGACGGGTCTTCTGACGCCTGAGCAACTGGCCGAGGTGGAGGCAGCCGTCGAGAGCATGAGCGCGGAACTGAAAAGGAACATCAACGTTTATTCACCGCAGTCGTATTCCCAAGCCAAAGAGTTTCTGAAGAGTCTGGCCTACGAGTCGCTGCAGCGCCCAGGTTAAGGGTTCCTTGGCACCATGCCTGCCCGTTGCCGGCAAAGGTCGCCGGCCGTCACGCTCCGGATTCGTAGCATGGCTCTCCGAGCCGTGCAGCCCAGCGGAAAAGTAGCATGGCTCTCCGAGCCGTGCAGCCCAGCTCGAAACGAACCGACAAGTACGATCACGAGGTCTCTCATGAGATACGCACTCTTAGCAGCGGTTGTGATTGGTGGGGGCCTGGCGGCAGCGCCGGCCGATGCGGCGGAGGCAGCGGCGGATGACGTCCAGAAACTGGCCGCTGAGGTTGCCAGTCAGGACCGGGAAGTCTGCCTGAGGGCGATGGACCGGTTGGAAGCTTTGGGCGAGCGGGCGGCACCCGCCGTGCCGGCGCTGGTGACAGCCCTGGCCCGTCCGGAAGAGGAAGTCCGGCAGCGCGCCGCGCGCGGACTCGGCGCCATCGGCCCTGCGGCGGCGGCAGCCGCGGCGGCACTGACCGAAAAGCTGAACGACGAACAGGCGGAGGTCCGCGGGTACGCCGCCTACGCGTTGGGCCGGGTCGGCGACGGCTCGGACCCGGTGGTGGAGGCGCTGTCGCGAGCGGCGTTCGACCGGGCCGCCGTGGTGCGGCGAGCCGCGCTGAGGGCGCTGGAGCGGCTGAACCCGCCGCAGGAAAAGGTGCTGCCGCTGGTGCTGAAGATCCTCGAACAAGGTGACGCGACCGTCATCGCGCCGGCCCTGCAGACGCTCGCCGAGCAAGGCGAAGCGGCCCTTCCCAGGCTGTGCCAAGCCTTGCAGAATGATCAAGCGTGCTACTGGGCGTGTCTGGCGCTGGCCGAACTCGGTCCCAAGGCGGGGCCGGCGGTGACGCACCTGAAACCGGTTCTGCGGCACCAGGAGCCGGAGGTCCGGATGCAGGCCCTGGCGGCCCTGGGCGAGATCGGTCCGGCGGCACAGGAGTTGGTCCCGGATATCATCGCCGCTCTGCAGGACGAAGCCGGGGGCGTCCGGTACGCCGCGGCCTTTGCCTTGGGCCGCATCGGCACGAGCCCGGAGGCGACCGCCGCGTTGGAGGAGACCCTGAAGCAGGACGACGCTTTCCTGCGGATGGTCAGCGCTTGGGCCATCGCCCGCAATCACCCCAACGATCAAGCAGCCGTTGGCCGGGCTGTGGAACTGATCCTGCAGGCCTTCAAGTCCGACGACGTCCACCTCCGCCGGGCAGCGGCCAAGATCGCCGTGGACGTGGATGTGCCGGTCGAGAAAGTCGCTCCGCTGCTGGTCGCAGCGCTGCGGGATCAGGATGCCGAAGTGGTCGGCAATGCGATCGAGGCGTTGTCGCAGTTGGGGCCCAAGGCGTTGCGGCAGATCAATGAGGTTCTGGACAATCGGGAACTGCGGCCGTACGCCATTCGCCTGATCCAGCGGATGGGAGCCAAGGCGGAATCCGCCGTGCCGGCCCTGATCCGGCTGCTCGGCGAGCCCGCCGAAGCGGAAGAGGAGGTGATGTTCAAGCAAGAGGTGCAATTCGCGCTGGCCGCGATTGGGCCGGCGGCGGCGGGTGCCGTGCCGGCCCTCGTGGGCTCGCTGCGGTCGGCGCAGGATCCCATCCGCGCCAGTGCCGCCTTTGCGCTGGGCAAGATCGGTCCGGCGGCGCGGCCCGCGGTTCCCTTCCTGCGGGAAAATCTGCGCAGTGGGAATCCAATCGTGCGATTGGCCTGTGTCCGCGCCCTGCTGCAGATCCAACCCGGCGAGGCACGGCTGGCGGCGGTGGCCGCCCCGATGCTGTTGGAGGCACTCCGCAACGAGTACGAGTTGGTCCGAGCCGAAGCCGCTACGGCGCTGGGCGAACGCAGCGATTTCGGCAAACGCTTCATTCCCCAGTTGAAGGAATTGCTCCAGGACCCAAGTCCCCTCGTGCGCGAGCGCGCGACGGAAGCCTTAAAGCGTCTCGGTGAGTAAGCGATTGATGCCTGAGAATCGCTTCCCTTACTTATTTGAGTTTTCCTCGCGCCGGCGTCATCCGTTGGATGCCGGCCGCAGCGTCGCCGTCGGTGGAGCCGGCGCCGATCTCTTGCTGGACGACATGCCCAGCGGCCAGCTGCTGTTTCGGTTGGAGCACCAGCGCGGGCAGTGGTTGCTGGAGCCACCGCGCGGGGGAGCGGCGGTGGCGGTGGACCGCGCGCCGATTCAGCGTCGGGTGCCCTTGACGCATCTGTCCCTGATTCAAGCCGGCCGTCACGTTTTCGTCTACGTCGAATACGACGATCCCAACGTTTCGACCGCTTTCGCCGCCAGTCGCTGGCTCATCAACCAGCTGCGCAGTTCGACCCCGGATCTGCGGCTCACGGTCAACCTGGCCGACACGAAGCGGCCCACGGCGGACAGGCTGGAGTCCCCTGGCGGAACGGTGGAATTCCCGGGCGCTATCGGACTGCCGGCGGGGCACGTGCTGATCGGGCGCGACGCCGGGCGCGCCGACCTGTGCCTGCCCGATGTCCGGGTGTCGCGCGTCCACGCCTGGATCTCGCGCAAGGGTGACGTGGCGACGATCGGCGATTTGAAGAGCACCAATGGCACGTTTGTGGATGGTCAACGGATTCGCCAGCCCAGGTTGATCCGCGAAGGCAGCCAGATCCAGATCGGACCCTACACCTTGGTCTTCACGGGCACGGCGCTCTGTCCGCTGTCCCACAAGCGAGAGGCGCATCTGGTGGCACGAGACTTGACGTGCCGCGTTCCGGATCACGCGCAGCGCGGCCGCACGAAGCTGATCGTGGACGGTGTTTCGCTGGTGGTGCGGCCGCGCGAACTGGTCTGCATCCTGGGGCCGAGCGGCTGCGGGAAGTCCACGCTGCTGTCCGCACTCAGCGGCCGCCGTCCTGCGAACGAAGGCCGCGTGTTGCTCAACGGCGAAGACCTGTATGCGCAGTTCGAGGCGCTCAAACAGAATCTGGCCGTGGTCCCGCAACAGGAAACGCTGCACGACGTGCTGCGGCTGGACGCGGCCCTGCGCTACACCGCCCGGCTGCGGTTGCCCAGCGACCTGTCGCCGGCGGAAATCGAAAGCTGCGTTTCCTCCATGCTCGATTCGGTCCGTTTGTCGGAGCACCGGGCGACCCGCATCCGGCAGCTGAGCGGAGGCCAACGCAAACGGGCCGGCTGGGTGAATGAGGCCCTCTGCAATCCGAGCCTGATCTTTGTCGACGAAGTCACCTCGGGCTTGGACGAACAGGCGGATTGCGAAATGATGCAATTGTTCCGCAACATGGCCGACGAGGGCAAGACGGTGGTCTGCGTCACCCATCGCGTCGGCTACGTCGAACAGACCTGCCATCTGGTGGCCATCCTGAGCGACGGCGGAGTGCTGGCGTTCGTCGGCCCGCCCGCCGAGGCCTTGGCCTATTTCGACGTGCCGCGACTGGGGGAAGTCTACCAGCGTCTCCAGGAAACAGCGCCGGAAGAATGGAAACAGCGGTTTCGCCAGAGCGCCCCGTACCAGCGTTACGTGGAGCAACGCCTCCCCAGGGATGCGCCGCGCCAGGTGCTGCCAGTATCCCGATCGCGGAAGAGCCGGTCGCGGGAGTTCTTCGTCACGGCGCGGGAACTGCTGCTCCTGGTGCGACGCTACCTCGAGATTCTGCTGGCCGACAAGGGCATGTTGGCTATGATGCTCGGCCAGAGCCTGCTCATCGCCCTGCTGCTGATCTGGGTATTCGGCGATATCTCCCAGCCCGGCGTGGAGGCGGAGGCGCGGCGGGTCGCGGACATTGCCGCGCCGGGGGTCGCCTGGACCGAACTGCTGCCGGAGTCGCAAGCGGAGTTCCGCCAGGAGGCAAGCGAAGCCGCCACCGCGGCCCTGACGGCCAAGATCCTGTTCTTGCTGGGCATCTCGTGCCTTTGGTTCGGCTGCAATAACGCCGCCAAGGAAATCGTGAAAGAGCGCGAGATCTACGGCCAGGAACGCAATGTCGGCCTGAAAGTGCTCAGCTACTACGGCTCCAAGTTGATCGTCCTCGGACTCGCCAGTATTCTGCAGTCGTCGCTGTTGTATGGGGGCGTGCGCCTGTTCACGCACTTGGGCGGCGATGCCCTGTCCCAAGGCGTGCTTCTGTCGCTGGTCTCCTTGACCGGCGTCGCGATCGGATTGGCCATCTCGGCGGTCGCCAACAGCGAAGGCGTGGCGGTGACCCTGGTGCCGATCTCTTTGATTCCGCAGATCGTCATGGCCGGGATTCTGGCGCCGTTGGCGGGCCACGCGCGGGGCCTGGCACAGCTTGCCATCTCGGCCTATTGGGGCTACCAGGGACTGGTCGGCACGCTGGATTCCTCGGTACAAGCCCGTTTGCGCGATGCCGGCACGATGGACCTCGGCAAGGAATGGGACGCGGCCCGCGTGTGCAGCGTATTGATCTTCCACATCCTGGTGTTTTCCGCCGTGGCGCTGGTGGCTCTCCGCCTCCGGGACCGCAAGGAGAGCCGCCGGTGATCCTCGCATGGTTGTGCTCCATAGGAAAGAGATTGACGTGTACGAGTACGGGCGAGTTAACTTGAGGAGCTGCCCATGAACCGAAAGAGAACCGTTTGTCGTTTCCTGGCCGTGACTGCCATCCTGCCGCTTTCGCTGGCCGTGGCGGCGGCACCTGACGCGTCGCTGAATTTGAAACTAGCCGCGCCGATCACCACCTGGGACGAGGCCGTTCCGCTGGGCAACGGACTGCTCGGCGGGCTGCTTTGGGGCGAGGGGAACACCGTCCGTCTGTCGCTCGACCGCGGCGATCTCTGGGACCTGCGGACGCCGCCGCAGATCCACGAGCCGGGGTTCACGTACGCCAACCTGCAGAAGCTGGTCCGCGAGAAGAATCAGGCCGAGATCAGCCGCCTGACGGACGCGCCGTACCGTCACCCCACGCCGACCAAGATCCCGGCGGGCCGGCTGGAGTTGACGCTGGATGCGGCGCAGCAGGTCGAGCGGTTCGAGCTGAACCTGGCCACGGCCGAGGGCCGCGCCTGGCTGGCCGGCGGCGGCAAGATGGATGTCTTCTTCAGCGCGGCGCAGCCCATCGCATTGGCCCGCATTCCGGGTCCGGAGCCGAAGGAGATTCGTGTGCGCGTTTCGGGCAGCGGCAGCGGCGGCACCGGGCCGGACAGCCACGCCGTGGCCGCGCTCGGTTATCCGCCCGCCCGGCCGGGCCGCGACGGAACGACCCAGTGGTTCGTCCAGGAAACGGCCGGCGACCTGAAGTACTGCGTCTGCGTCGCCAGCCGGCGCGCGGCGGAGCAGACCCTGTTGGCGGTCACGGTCACGTCCAACAGCGATGGCCCTGATCCGCTGCACGTGGCCCGCCAGCGCGTGGCGGCGGCCCTGGAAGCCGGCTACGACAGGTCCTTCGCCCCGCACGCCGACTGGTGGGCGGCTTTCTGGGCGCAATCCGATGTCCGCTTCCCCGATCCGGACATTCTGCGGCACTATTACTTGGTGCGTTACTTTCACGGCGCCGCCTCAAGGCTCGGCTCGCCGCCCATGCCGCTGCAAGGCGTGTGGACCGCCGACGCTGGTTCGCTCCCGCCTTGGAAGGGCGACTACCACAACGATCTGAACACGCAGATGACGTACATGGCCTACCAGGCCGCCGGTCACTTTGACGAGGGAGCCTGCTTCCTCGACTTCAACTGGGACCTGCTGCCCGCCTACCGCCGTTTTGCCCGCGACTTTTTCGGCACGCCCGGCGCGAACGTGCCCGGCGTCATGTCGCTGGCCGGCGACCCGTTAACCGGCTGGGCCCAGTATTCGCTGTCGCCGACGATGGGCCCGTGGATCGGCCATCTGTTCTACCAGCACTGGCGTTACACGGCCGACGACGACTTCCTCCGCACCCGCGCCTATCCGTGGTGCCGCGAACTCGGCCTGAGCCTCCGCACGCTGCTGCAAGGCGACGAGCAGGGGCGGCTCAAGCTCCCGCTCTCCTCGTCTCCGGAGATTCACAACAACAGCCTGCGGGCCTGGCTCGTGCCCAACAGCAACTACGATCTGTTCTGTCTGAAAATGTTCTTCCTGTCGCTGGCCGAGATGGCCGATGCCGCGGGTGAATCCGGCCCAGCGAAAGACTGGGCGGACACCGCCGCTGCGCTCGGCGACTGGCACGTCAGCTCCAGCGGTGTGCTGATGCTGGACGCGAACGAAGAACTGCGCGAGAGCCACCGCCATCTGTCGAACCTGATGGGCCTGTACCCGTTCAATCTGGTCACCATCGACGGAGGCGAGCGCGACCGGCGGATCATCCAGGCCAGCCTCCAGCAGTGGGACCAACTGGGCACCAGCGCCTGGTGCGGGTACAGCTTCAGCTGGATGGCCGCGCTGCGAGCCCGGGTCGGCGATGCGGAGGCGGCGCTGCGGTATCTTGACATCTACACCAAGGCGTTCATCCTGCGGAACGGCTTCCACGCCAACGGCGACCAGACCAAGAGCGGCTACAGCAATTTCACGTACCGCCCGTTCACGCTGGAAGGCAACTTCCTGGCTGCCGCCGCGGTCCACGAGATGCTGCTGCAGAGTTGGAGTCCCACGCCCGGCCGGCGCGACACCGAGGTGCTCCGGATCTTCCCCGCCACGCCGTCCGCCTGGAACGAGGCCTCGTTCGAGGACCTCCGCGCCGAGGGCGGCCATCGCGTATCGGCCAAACGCGCGCACGGCGTGACGACCTGGTTCCGAGTCGTGGCGGGCAAGGACGGCGTCGTCCGCGTCCGCGACAACTTCGGCTCCCGCGTCCCCAAATGGAACGTGGAGAAGGTGCAGAAGGTGGGCGATAACTTCCAGGTCACCCTGGACCGCGGCGCAGTGCTCGAAGCCACACTGACGCGGCGAGCGGTGGGCGTTAGCCCACCGGTGGATCCCCTCACAACCCCGGCGGGCTGACGCCCGCCGCTCGCCCATGCCGCGCGCCCTTCGGCAGGCTGACTTGAACCGGCACCGGAGCCGTGACTCGGTACTGGCCTGGACTGACCAGCGTGACGCTCGCCGTGTACGGCCAGATGAGTTCATCGCCCACGCCGTAATCGTAGATGTCGAACCACGATTCCTTGGGAAATTGGCCGGCCAGCTTGGCGGCAGTCGCATCCGCGTGGGCCTTGGCGTCGAGGAACACCGCCGACCCGCTCCGCACATCGACGATCCGGTATTCGACGTTCCGCTCGGCATTGGTCAGCCGGGCGCCGTGGTAGTAGCGAAACCGTTGCAGGGGCATGGGCGTCGAAGTCAGAACCCGGTGATCCGCGGCCCCGATGCACCGGCCCGTGCCGATTCGCGAGTCGTAGTTCAGCCGGAGTTGAGCGCCGTCGCCCGCCGCCTTGGCTTCCAGCACGCGGTAGGCAATCCTCCGGTCCGGGTTGCGGATGAAAATGTCGGCCCCCAGGAGTGCCGTCACGTCGTGCGGAGGCGGCGATACCGTGATGGTCTGGGTGTCTCGGTCCACCGTCACGATCTTGGCGCGGTACTCGGGACTCTCCATCGCGATACCGCAACCGTCTTTGGCCAATTGCGTTCCGCCGACCAGCGAGATCGCTACGGGCACGCCTGCTCGCTCCGAGTAGAACCCGAATCGCCCCGCCAAGCGGAATGAACCTGCGGTGCGCGAGATGCTCCCATCGGCGGACGCCAACAGCGTGTCGGTGCGGTCCGCCAATTGCACCTCGCAGCCGGCTGCGGCGAATCCCTGCTCGTCGGGCCCCGCAAGGGCCAACCGCCGCACGCTGCGGATCGCCGGTTCGTTGACATGCGGCTCCAGCACGCTCAGCACCTGTGTCTTGACCGGCGGCGAATCCTTGGCGTGCAGCATGATCCATTTCATCTCGTAGGGAGAACCGCCGGCGGGCGAGCGCCCATCGCAGATGTTCACTTCGGTGCCCGGCGAGCCGGTCACGGTCAATCGCAGGTGCAGGCCGTCGCCGGTCTTCAGCCTCCAATCCGCAGACCACACGCCGTCCGACTTGCCGCGTTGGACATTATACAGGTGGGGAAAGGCGAACAGCGGGCCGGCCCAACCGTAGACGCCGTAGCTGCAGCCGTGGGATTTGAGCCAGGCGGCGTCACCGTACGGAACTTCCGGACCGGCCAGCGTGCCTTCCTGTTTGACCAGGTCGAGGCCCTCGGTCTTGAACTCCCCTTCTTGTGCGTGGAAGCTCCACCAGTGCTCCGCCCCGCCGGAGATCCGGTACAGATCCAGGCAGTAGAACCTGTCGGATGCGATATCCACCAGCGCGATCGTGCGTCGCTGCCAGTCCTGCGGCGGCAATTCGTATCCCTGGCCCTGGGCCACCCGATCCACGTAGGCTTGGGCCCGCGCCTCGGCCACGCGGACCGGCCGTGCTGCGCGCGGCACGGCTCGGAGAGCCATGCTACGAACCAAGACGCCGATGTTCGCCACAGTTTCGTAGATCTCATGGGACAACCTCTCTCGAAATCGAAGAACGGCAGAATGATGGGGGCAGAATAATGAGCAAGAGTCTTTCCATGATTCTGCCCCCATCATTCTGCCAGTCCCGCTTGGAAGCGAACTGGGCGGTGCAATACAATGTCGCCAACCGTCGCACCAAAAACAAGGAGTCTTCGCATGTCCTCTCGTCGCTGTTTGCCGATTTTCTTCCTGGCCGCTGTGACCGGGATTTCTTCCTGGAGTCTTCGTGTCGCTTCACTTCTGGCCTCCGCCGAGCCCGAAAACGCGCCGCGCCGCAACGTCGTGCTGGTGCTCAGCGACGACCACCGCTTCGACTTCCTGGGCTTCCTGCCCAACGCTCCCAAATTTCTCGAAACGCCGCACATGGACCGGATGGCGGCCGAGGGAGCCCACCTGGTCAACGCCTTCGTCAGCACGTCGCTGTGTTCGCCCAGCCGCGCGTCGATTCTGACCGGCCAGTACATGCATCACCACCGCGTGGTCGACAACCAGCGGCCGGTGCCGGAGGGGACCGTCTACTTTCCTCAATGGTTGGGCGAGTCAGGCTACGCGACCGCCTTCATCGGCAAGTGGCACATGGGGCACGACGACGATGCTCCGCAGCCTGGTTTCGATTATTGGGCCAGCTTCCGCGGCCAGGGCGACTACTTCGACCCGGTGCTGAACATCAACGGCCGCCGCGAGAAGATCGCCGGTTACACGGCCGACGTGCTGACCGACCAGGCGTTGCAGTGGCTGAAGAGCGGACGGGACGCGGCCAAGCCGTTCTTCCTGTACTTGTCCCACAAGTCCGTACACTATCCTTTTGAACCCGCTCCGCGGCACAAGGGCCGCTACGACAAGCAGCCGATCGACTATCCGGAAACGATGGCCAACACGGAGGGCAACTACCAGACTCAGTCGCGTTGGATCCGCGAGCGCCGCTACAGCATCCACGGCATCGACCACATGGAAACCGGGGCCTTTGACAAGGACCCCGTGCCGGACTTCGACGACCTGTACCACCGCTACTGCGAAACCCTGCACGGCTTGGACGAGAACCTGGGCCGCGTCTTGAAGTACCTGGACGAATCGGGCCTCAGCCGCAACACGCTGGTCCTGTACCTGGGCGACAACGGATTCGCGCTGGGCGAACACGGCTTCTACGACAAGCGGGACGCCTTCGAGGTGTCCATCCGAGTCCCGCTGCTGGCCTACGCCCCCGGCCTGATCGCGCCGGGCACAAAGGTCAACCCGATGGTGCAGAACATCGACCTCGCCCCGACGATCCTGGAAGCCTGCGGCGTGGCCGTTCCCCCCACGGCGCGCCTGGACGGACGTTCGTTCTTCCCGTTGTTGCTTGGCAAGCAAGTTCCGTGGCGGGACCACATCCTGTACGAGTACCACTGGGAATGGAACTTCCCGGCGACGCCCACCAATTTCGCGATCCGCACGGACCGCTACAAATTCATCTTCTACCACGGCGTCTGGGACCGGAACGGCTTTTACGACCTGCAGACCGATCCCTGGGAACGCCACAACCTGATCGACATCCCGGCGTACCAAGAGCAGATCACCGCCCTGCAGAAGCAGCTGTTCGACGAGTTGGACACCTCCGGCGGCCTGATCCTGCCCGTGCGCCGGCCGGAAGGCGAACGGCTGGATCAGCGGAAGAATGCTCGCTAATCGTCGGCGCGATCTCTGCGCCGTTGCCAGCTTGATTCAGCCCCTGATGTCTGCGGAAAAGAGGCCATGAGGGGAATCGTGGCGACGTTGCCAAGAAGTCTGCTGACGCGACGAACTAAGAAAAGCAACGACGCTCGAACCCGTCTGAGTTGCTCCGCGGTCGCCGGGATGCCCAGGAGGCACCGATGCGTTTGATGTGGACGGACAGCGAACGAGAGAGCATCTTCCGGGCGATCGACTCCTTGGAAGGTGCGCCAGACGCAAATCCTGCGGCGCGGTGGGTCTATGGCGTTGTTTTTCCCACCCTTGGTTTGTTTCTGGCTGTTTACGTTTCGATCCGCGGGACCTTGGGAGCCGCGTGCCTCGTCGCAGCCTTTGCGCTGCTGGCGCATTCCCACTGGTTCTGGTCGCCGTCCGAGAAATGGTGTGCCGTGGGTTACATCGGCAAGGTGGTCGCGCTGCTGGCAATTGTGGCGACCATCTTCTCGTTCCTGTGGTGGTTCTTGATGCGTTCGTGAACGGTGCTACGATTCGGCTATCGGGCAGCGAGGTTCTGTCGCTAATGCGTGTCCCTTTCCTTCAATTACCCGGCCAAGACTGAATTCGGTAGGCTCAAACCCCTTGCGATGTCCCCACCTGAATCGGCGGTGCCCGCGAAGAATCCACGGCGCCGGATTATCGGACTGATCGCGGCCCACGCCGCCGGCGGTTGGCTGCTCGCCGCGCTGGTGGCGTGGGCGCGCCCAACGAATTGGAGTCTGTCGGAAGCGGTTGCGATCGGCGTAGTTTTCTGCCAATCCAGCCTGTTGGCGATATGGTGTGGGTTCGGCTTGAGCCCTTGGTGGAGCCGACTTGTCGGCGCGACGGTGGGAGCCGGCTATCTCGGGTGGCTGTTGACTGTATGCGTTCAGGGACCACTCGCTGCCAACTTGGTCATCGTGTTCTCCGTCTTGGTGTTGGTGGCGGGTGCGTGCTTGGTGCTCCGCTGCTTCCGAATCCACATTCAGCCGGCAACCGAGCAGGGTCCGTCCTTCCGCCGCGTGCAGTTTGCCATTCGCGATTTGATGTTGCTGACCTTGGCTGTGGCCTGCTTTGTCACACTCGGAAAGTGGCTTGCGCCGTTTCTGACCGATTTGCCGCCGCTGCTCGAGTTTTCGTTGATCGTGCTGGTCCTGGCGTCCGTCGGCCTGCTGTCGCTCTGGCCCGTTCTGGGAGCACGACAGCCGCTCTCAGCCAGCGCGGTCTTCATCGCTGTGGCAGCCGGGATGGGTTTCTGCTTCGTGTGGTCGTTCCGTCACGATCTGGAAGTTGCAGTGCTCTGGGCGGTCCTCACCGCGGCCGAGGCCCTGTCGCTGGTCGCATCGTTGTTCGTCGTCCGCTTCTGCGGGTATCGGCTGGTGCGTTTGCCGCCGCCGGTTACATCAGGCGGAAGGTGACACCAATTGTCCAAGCCGTGGAATGAGCTTCTCGAACGCCCGGGCGCGGTGGCTGAGGACGCTCTTGGTGGTCAGCGTCAACTCGGCGAACGTCTTGCGGTATTCGGGGATCCAGAACAGGGGATCGTAGCCGAAGCCGTTTTGGCCGCGGGGTTCGTGCAGCAACTGGCCGCGGCAGCGGCCTTCGACTTGGACGCGGATATTGCCTTTCGGGTCGGCCAAGGCGAGGCAGCAGACGAACTGGGCGCCCCGCCGTTGGTCGGGTACGTCGCGGAGTTGAGCCAAGAGTTTTTCGTTGTTCTGCTGATCGTTCGACTGGGGCCCGGCGTAGCGCGCCGAATAGACGCCGGGCGCGCCGTCGAGCGCGTCGACGGCCAAGCCACTGTCGTCGGCAATCGTCCAGTGGCCCGTGGCGGCGGCGACCGTGGCGGCCTTGAGGGCGGCGTTTTCCGCGAAGGTCCGGCCGGTCTCGGCGACCTCCGGAGCGTCGGGAAAATCGGCTGCGCTGACCAGCACGACGTCCAGGCGGGTCAATAGGTCGGCGATTTCCCGGAGCTTTTTCCGGTTGCGGCTGGCGAGAATCAAGGTGGTCTTTTCGGCTGAGATCATCGTGTCTCCTTGTTGCCGAGACCCGAGCCGGGCGGCTAAAATCGCCCTTGGGACCGGCGAATATACCGTGCGCGGTTGGCATTGGCTCGTTTAACCGCGACCCAACGGGGAGCGCGTTGGCCGACGCGCTCCCCGTTGGGTCGCGGTTAAACGAGGAAGCGGATTGTGCCATCCTCAACCGCGCGCGGTACAAATGTCGCATTGTCGCCTTTCGCTCCGCGAAAGACGACACTCATGTCTGCGTCGAACCTTAACCGTCATTCGAACAGCCCGTGCGACGCGTGTGGCGATGGATTTTATCAATAGTCTGAATTTTTGGCAGTGGACTGTCCTGGGATTGGTGCCCGCGGCCATCGTGGCGCTGTATTTCTTGAAGCTCAAACGGCAACCGCTGGAAGTGCCCAGCACGTATCTGTGGAGCCGCACGATCGAGGACCTGCACGTCAACTCGATCTGGCAGCGTTTGCGGCAAAGCCTGTTGCTGTTCCTGCAACTGCTGCTGATCGCGATCCTGATGGCCGCTTGCCTGCGTCCGGGCTGGCGCGGGGCGCGACTGACGGGCGACCGGTTCATCTTCCTGGTCGACACGTCGGCCAGCATGACGGCCACGGACGTCGAGCCCACGCGGCTGGAAGCGGCCAAAGAGCAGATCCTGGGTCTGATCGAACAGATGCAGGCGGAGGACGTGGCCCTGGTGATCAGCTTTTCGGACGTGGCCCGCGTCGAACAGTCGTTTACCAGCAACCGTTCGCTGCTGCGGCAGAAAGTGAACCAGATCAAACCGACCAGTCGCACCAGCGACCTGCGCGAGGCCTTGCGGGCCGCCGCCGGCCTGGCCAATCCGGGCCGGACCAGCGACGCCGAAAACGCCAACGACGTGCAAGTCGCCGAAGCTCTGCCGGCCACGCTCTACTTGTACACCGACGGCGGCTTTGCCGCCGTGCCCGATTTCTCGCTGGGCAACCTGGACCCGAAGTACGTCCCCGTCGGCACGGAATCGCCCCACAACGTGGGCATCGTCGCTTTCACGGCGGAACGCAACCTGGAGAAGCCGGAGCAGTGGCAAGCGTTCGCCCGCCTGGAGAACACGGGCGACGACGAGGTGAGCCTGGACGTGTCGCTGCTTCGGGACGGCCAGTTGCAGGACGCCCAGGCGGTCGCGGTGGCGGCACACAGCCATGCCGGCGTGAAGTTCGAGTTGCCCGACGCCGAGCGCGCGACGCTCCAGGCGGAGATCGATCACCAGGATCACCTGGCTCTGGACAATCGCGTCTACGCCGCGATGGATCGCGGCCGGCGGGCGCGCGTCCTGTTTGTGACGCCGGGCAACGAAGCGCTGCGATTGGCGCTGGACACCGACGAAGCCCGCCAACTGGCCGACGTGGCGGTCGTGGCGCCGGCGGAGTTGGAGACCAAGAAGCACTTGGATCAGGCGGCCGCGGGCTACTGGGACTTGATCATCTACGACCGCTGCGTTCCGAAGACCATGCCGCAGGCCAACACGCTGCTGATCGGCCGCGTGCCGCCCGTGGCCGGCTGGTCGCAAGGCCCGAAGACGGTCCGGCCGATCGTCATCGATACGGACCGCGTGCATCCGCTGATGCAGTACATCGAAATGGGCGACGTGTTGATCGTCGAAGGCACGCCGCTGAAAACGCCGACCGGCGGATCGGCGCTGATCGACGCGGACATCGGGCCCGTGTATGCGATCGCCCCCCGCGAAGGTTTCGAGGACGCCGTGCTGGGGTTTGAGATCCTGGGACCGGACGACAAGGGCAAGATCGAGCCGAAGACGGACTGGGTCATCCGCCGCAGCTTTCCGGTGTTCGCCATGAACGCGATCCGCTACTTGGGCGGCAGGGCGCGCGGCGGCGAGATGTCGACGGTCAAACCGGGACAGCCGCTGGTCCTGCGGACGGAGTCGGCGGTGGACCGCGTCGCCGTCAGACGCCCTGATGGCCGGCGTGCCGAGGTGTTGCGCCAAGCGCAGAACCAGTTCGTCTTTACCGACACGAGCCAGCTGGGGATCTACAGCGTGTTCGAAGGCCGCAACCCGCAGCCGACTCGGCAATTCGCCGTGAACCTGTTCGACAGCCGCGAAAGCGATCTGAAGCCGCGACCCAAGATCGACCTGGGGCACGAGGAAGTCAGTGGTCAAGGCGGTTTGGAGCCCGCGCGAAAAGAACTGTGGCGCTGGCTGCTCGCCGCCGGATTGGTCGTGCTGGCCTTCGAGTGGTACATCTTCAACCGGCGGGTGTATTTGTGATTTTGTTCGAGAAATAACTGACCGGTGTTTCTTGCCGATCATCACACGGAGTGTGATGGCTACTGTGACGAGGCGACAGTTATTCCTCGAACGCTGCTAAACGACACCGGCAGTTCCAAGGCACGCCTCAGCCGCGAGAGGAATTGGCTGCGGGGGACTTCGGTCGCGCCCAGGCGAATCAAGTGCGGGCTGGCTTGCTGAACGTCGAACAGGACGAAGCCCCGCGATTGCAGATGGCGGACCAGGTACACGAGGGCGACTTTCGAGGCGTCGCGCTGTCGGTGGAACATGGATTCGCCGGCAAAAAAGCCGCCGAGCGCCAGGCCGTAAACGCCGCCGGCCAGTTGGCCCTCTTGCCAGACCTCGACGCTGTGCGCGACGCCCAAGCGGTGCAATTCGATGTAAGCCTCAGCCAGATGCGGCGTGATCCAGGTGCCCTCCTCCGGCCCGCGGACCTCGGCGCAAGCGGCGATCACGCTGCAAAAGTCGGCATCGAAGGTCACTTGGAACCGGCCGCTGCGCAGCCGCCGCTGCAGCCGATGCGAGACGTGCAGTTGGTCCAACTCGAGAATCGCCCTGGGATCGGGGCTGAACCAGGCCAGAATTTCCGTTTGACCGTCGTACACGGGCCACGGAAAAATCCCTTGGCGGTAGGCCGTCAGCAGCCACTCGGGCGTCAGCTGTCCGCCGAGCATCAGCAACCCGCCTTCACTGGCCTGCCAGACCGGCGGAAATCGCACCGCAGGAGTGGTTTTCACCATATCACGCATCCCATCAACATCGAGTCTGCCTCCTACGACTCTACCCAGTTCCGCGACCGAGGAAAAGACCACGCCTCCGTTGCGCGGCACTCAACGCCGGGCCCCCCGTGGTATACAATACGGAAAAGGCAGCACGCTGGCTGGGAACAGGGGATGGACTGCGATCGGACCGATCGCCGGCCATTTCCCGTTGGCCGCTTGGAACCCCGGACCTCCCTACGCGAATGAATAACGATACGCCATCGTTCGACGTTACGTCTAGTGCGGCTCCGCCGCTGGCCTCGCCGCCCGTGCGCGGCCCGGACGCCAGGCCCGGCAGCCCCGAACCGCCGGCCCGGACACGGACACGCGCCCCTCACGCTGGCCGGCCGCCGTTCACCCTGACGCGAATTGTGATCCTGGTGGGGATTCTCATCGTGCTTCAGTACCTGGCGCCGTACCTGCTGGAACGGTACCAATACGCGATGACGCGAGGTCGGCAGCGGGCGGAGTACGACGTGGCGACCCAGGCCTTGGAAAACCTGCACTTGACGGGCCTCTCCAAGGCCAGCCAATTGATCTCGCAGAAGGTGGGGCCGAGCGTCGTCCACATTGACGTGAGCAGTCTCCGTTCGCAGCCCGACCCCAAGGAACTGGCCCAGCTGTACGGTCCCCCCATCGAGTCCTCGCGCGGACAAGGTTCCGGGGTGATCGTCGACCCGCAAGGGTACATCGTCACGAACTCGCACGTCGTGCATGCCGCCGCCGAGATCGAGGTCGCGCTGAACGACGGGCGCGTGCTGCCGGCACGCATCGTCGGCGCCGACGCGGCCACCGACGTGGCTGTCCTGAAGATCAGTGCCGACGGTTTGATCGCGGCGCCCTGGGGCGACAGCGAAGAGTTGGAGGTGGGCGCGTTGGTCTGGGCCGTCGGCAGCCCGTTCGGCCTGCAGAGCAGCATCACGCTGGGCATCATCAGCGCCAAACATCGCGGCAACCTGGCCGGCGACGTCTATCAGGACTTTCTGCAAACCGACGCCGCCGTCAATCCGGGCAACAGCGGCGGGCCGCTGGTCGACGCCCAGGGCCGCGTGATCGGCATCAACACGGCGATTGTCGGTGATTCCTACCGGGGCGTCAGTTTTGCCGTTCCCAGCAGCGTGGCGAAAGTGGTCTACGAACGGCTCAAGGCCAACGGGCGACTGGCGCGCGGCTGGCTGGGCGTCCAGTTGGACGACGTTACCGAAGCAGCCGCTCGCCGCCTGGGTCTGCCGGCCGCCACGGGCGCCGTCGTCGTCATGGTGGTCGACGATCCGCACGTGCCGTCCCCGGCGAAAGATTCCGGGCTCCGCATAGGGGACGTCGTGATCCGCTGGAATGGCAAGGCAGTCGGCAAGTCGGCGGACCTGATCCGCATGGTGGCGATGACCGACATCGGCTCCCTGGCCCAAGTCGAGCTGATCCGCAGCGGGCAGAATCTGACGTTGCAGGTGCGCGTGGCCGAACGGCCGCTGTGAGGGCTCGATTCCATCCGTTTTTACAGGCGAAGTGAGCATGGGGGATTTCGAGTTTCCGGTGTCAAGATTTCCAATTTCAGATTTCAGATTTCAAATCCCAGACTGCCGGCCTCCGAGCACTGGCACCCAACCCCTGACCCGCGAATCCGGAACGCCGTATCCCGTATCCCGTATCCCGTATCCCGAATCCCGAATCCCGAATCCTAACCCCTAAACCCGCTTCCTCCGCTCATGACCACGATTCTGGAAAATCCGCTTCCCGCGTTGTTGATCGGCAGTTTGACGACCGTCATCCTGGCGGGCGGCTGGCTGCGAACGGGCTCGAAATGGTTGCTGGCCGCAATCGTCGCGGCGATTCTCTTGACCATCGGCGCGGTGCTCGTCGAACGATTTGTCGTGACGGACCGCGAGCAGGTGACGCAGACGCTGTTCGACATCGCTGACTTGGTGGAACGCAACCAGGTGAACGAGGCGCTGGAGTACGCCTACCCGAAGACTCCGGCGGTGCGCAGTCAGGCGGCCGCCGAGCTGCCGTTGTACCGGTTCAGCGAAGTGAACATCAAGCGCAATTTGGAGGTCAAGGTCTTCCCGGAGCGCAATCCGCCGATGGCCACCGCCGACTTTAATGTGGTGGTCGTGTTGAGCACGCGCGAGGGCCTGATCACCAACCGCCGCATTCCGCGTTACGTGGAAGTGACCTTCTACAAGGACGACGACGGCCAGTGGCGCGTGGGCGCCTACAGCCACGACGACCCGCGCCGGGGATTCACCGTGGACCCGGACGATCCGCGAGAGTAGCCATCACGCTCCGTGTGATGATCAGCCCCCACCCCCTTGTGATGATCGGCCGCAAACACCGGACGGTCATGTCTCGAACGCCGCTGAGCATCGTTCGAGAAATAACGGTCCAGTGTATATTGCTGGTCATCCCACGGAGTGGGATGGCTACTTAGA
>CAYPGE010000006.1:37998-64497 GCA_964409865.1 uncultured Pirellulaceae bacterium | reverse complement strand
CTGGTCGGTGGCGAACGAGCACAGCCCGCTGAGGTTCATCAGCGCGTCCAGCCCGATGCTGCCGGCCCGCAGCTTGTCTTTCCACGTCCGGAACACGGGGATTTTGCCGTCGGTTGTGGCGGTCTGCAGGTCGGCAGCCGACCAGCGGGGGAGGAAGTCGCCGAATTCCGCCTGCTCGAAGTGCGTCTGGAGGTCGTCGGGCGAGCAGCCATTCAGGTCCTTCTTCAAGAGCGCATCAACGCACTCCTGGAACGGGCCGGGCACGTCCCACAAGGTGGCCCCGTTAAAGTCTTCGAGCCGCACGCCTTCCGCGAACGTGACCGAGGGATCGTTTTCGACCTCCGAGTTGATCTTCGCCACCGGTTGTTTGCGATACTGTTCGGCAACCTTCGGCGGCATGGTGTAGACATCCAGTCCCGCCAGCGTAGCCACTTGCGGGCCCTCCCGCATACTCGCTCCGATCAGGCGTGAGGGACTTCTGCCAGCCGCTCGCAGGCCGAGCAGCACTCGCTGCGTGGCAAGCGTCGCCTTCTCGCCCACGTTCTTGCCGTCGCCGAGGCCGTTGTCGGAAACAAAGGCGTTCAGCCGCCCCAGGAAGACGTTCACATAGTCCGGTCGTGACAGGAGTGCGGCGACGTAGTTCTGCCTGGCGGAGAAGCCGAGCGTGAAATTGATGGGCACGCCGGACTGGGCCAACTGGCGAGCGCCGAGATAGCCCGCCGGCGTCAGCGGCACCTTGACGTAGAACCGTTCGGGGCAAATGTCGTAGTAGCGTTTGCCGTAGGCCACCGTGCGTTCGACATCGTGGGCCAGGTCCGTGTGAAGTTCGACACTCACCTGCGCATCGAACTGCTCCACGAGCCGCAGGCCGTGATACGCGTTCAGGACAAAAGCCACCTCCAGCAGCAGTTCCTTCTCCTCAAGGCCGGGCGCCACTTCCCGGATGGCGGCAGCCGCCTTGCCGACCAGCTTGTCATAAATGCCCTTTTGAACTTCCTTGTTGAGCAGCGTGTTGTTGGTGGTCAGGGCTTCGAACTCGGAAGTCCAGAGCCGCGTGGCCTCGTGCATGTCTCCCGTGTCGAGCCACAGCGTCGTGCCTGCGTCTCGAAGCTTCTGCCACTCGGCGTCGGCTTGCCGCGGAACGCGCGGCTTGCCGAACTCGTGGTCGAATCCTTCGCGCACCAGTGCCTTGACTCGAGACGCGACCGCGTTCATGTCCGCCATTTCTGCATCTCCTCGTAACCAAGCTGATCCATCTCGCGTCACGCGGCCCCGCCCGGCTTGTTGGCTTGAATCCACTCGAAGTACTCGCGCATTTCCAGTTTTCCGGTCGCGGCTTCGTCCAGGTAGAAGGTCACCTCCCTGTGCAGTTGCAGCGCGCTGGCCGTATTCATGCTGGTCACCGGGCCTTCGATCGCTTTGGCCACGGCCTCGGCCTTCCCGGCACCGGTAGCCAAAAGGATGATCTCCTTGGCCTCCAGGATCGTGCCGACTCCCATCGTGATCGCATAGATGGGGACCTTCTCGCCTTCCTTGAAGAAGCGGGCGTTGTCTTCGAGGGTCTGCTTGGTGAGGGTCTTCATCCGGGTGCGTGAGCCGAGCGAACTGGACGGTTCGTTGAAGCCGATGTGGCCGTCGGAGCCGATTCCCAGCACCTGCAAGTCGATGCCGCCGCACGCCGCGATGCTCTTTTCGTACGACTCGCAAAACGCCCGGTAGTTGTCAGCGGTCGCCGACGGGATGTGGACGTTGTGCGGTGCGATGTTGATGTGGTTGAAGAGGTTCTCGTGCATGAAGTAGTGGTAGCTCTGGGGATGAGACGGCCTCAGACCCACGTACTCGTCGAGATTGAAGGTGGCCACGTGGGAAAAGTCGAGCCCCTCCTCCTTGTGCATTCGTATTAGCTCTTTGTAGAGTCCCAGGGGCGTGCTTCCGGTGGCCAGTCCCAGCACGGCGTTGGGTTTCGAATTGAGCGTCCTGGCGACAGCCTTGGCGGCAGCTTTACTGAGTTCGTCGTAAGTCTTGCTGATGATGACTTCCATTGACACACCTCCCTTGGTAAACCCGTCACATTGGTCAAACAGTCTACGGCTCCAAGGCGTCAAATTTCGCGGTTGGCAGGCCGACTGTCAACCCCTCACAGCCCTTGTACGCGCGACGGGCGAAATGCGTCATGGTGCTGTTCCTCTTGTCCGCTGCGACTTTGCCGTCCTCATGGCACGCGTCCGGGTGCGGATTCAACCTTCGGCGAAGTCTCGTTCAGGAAGTCCGGCAGGTAGCCGTGTCCGGTGCGCTCTTTGTGCAGTTCACGCTGCGCGGCTTCTCGTTCCCGCTGTTCTGCTTGGCGCTGTTCGAGGTACGAACCGTTTCGCAGCCGATCCTCTTTGCCGGCGCCGGCCTGCACGACGACCGCGGAAGCGGTCAGCAGTTGTTTTGACTTGACGTTGATGCGGTAGCAGCGGGTTTGACACAGACCGCAACCGACGCACCGCTCGGCCCGTACCGCAGGGGCGAGGAAGCCGCTGTCTTCCACGAGTGCCCCGAACGCATCCCGTTCCGTTCCGACGCGCACGAACTCGAACGCGTCGTAGCCGGCCAAGCGGCATTCGTCCACACACAACTGGCAGCCTTCCCGGCCGGCGTGGGGCAGGCAGGTCTGCGGATCGATCGCGGCCAGCCCCAGGCGAGCCACCCGTTTCTCGTCCAGGAGCAGCGCGCGAATCGCCCCGGTCGGGCAGACTTGGCCGCAATTGCTGCAACTGGGTTCGCAACCCGACCAGTCCGCCACCACGTGCGGAGTCCAGAGATTGTCCAGGCCGCGGTCCAGTCCCAACGGCTGGAGGACGTTGTTGGGACAGGCCTGATAGCACTCGCCGCAGCGGATACACAGCCGCAGGAAGTCGGGCTCCGGCACGCTGCCGGGCGGTCGCACTACGGGCCCGCGGCCGGCCGGGTCGCGGTCGGTCGCCAACAGCCGGGCTGCCATCGCGAAACACGCGCCTCCGGCAACGCCCCCCGCGACGCCAGCCGTCGTGGCGAGAAAACGGCGGCGAGGCAGCGGCGGCTCCGCGGTGGACGAATCGCCGTCGCTCTTCCACTCCCTGCGGTCCCAGCGCCCAACAAACTGGATAGACTGGGCCGGGCACACGCCGCCGCACGTCTGGCAAAACGTACAATCCGAAGTGCGCGTGGTGAAGTCCGGCGTGATCGCGTCGAACGGGCAGACTTCGACGCACTTGCCGCACGCGACGCAGGTCTGCCGGACTTTCCGCTCCGTGGTCCGGAACAGGTTGTTCAGCGAGAACACGGCGCCGGTGGGACAGACGAACTTGCACCAGAACCGCGGCTGGAGCAGACCGAGCGCGAGCACCAGGACAAACAGCGCCAACGAGATGAAGTGTCCGATGTGCCAGCTGGGAATCTGATGCCAGTCGCGTGCGAACCCCGTCTGCACAGGCGTCAGCAAGAACGCCGCCGCTCGCGTCAACACGGGAATCGCCGCTACGTATCCCGCCAACAGGACACCGCTCAGACTGGCCGCCAGCACGGCCGCCAGCAGATAATACTTCAGCCAGATCCACCAGCCGGGACGCGTGACGCGAAACCGCCGGATGCGGCCCGCGAGCGCCCAGTCAAACAGGTCGATCAATGTGCCCAAAGGGCAGAGGTAGCCGCAGAAGCCGCGGGGCACGAGCCAGGTCGCCAGCAGGATCGCTCCGGCCGCAGTCAGGGACCAGACCCACGCGCGCGACGCCAGGGCGGTACAGATGCTGACCAACGGGTCCAGCACCAGGAAGGTCTCCGCGGCCAGCCGTTCCTTGCCCAAGAACGTGTCCGCGTAGTGCGACGGCCAGCTTCCCGGTTCGATCTCGGACAAGGTCCAGGGGCCGAAACTGGTCGACAAGCGATCGGTCTGGGCCTGGGTCAAAGACCGGACCGGCTCGAGTTCCAGACGCCGGCCGTCGCACGCCAGCACCGCAAACTCGCCCAGGTTCCCTTGGTCGCCGGACGCTGGATCCAACACGAACCATCGCGTGCCGGCGGCCAGCGGTTCGGTCAGCGGTTCCTCGACACTCAACGCCAAATTGCCTTGCTCGGCGTCCACCTCATCGGGAAGCCAGCTGGGCACGGAGCGAGCGGGCCGCGCCGTGTACGGCCAGCACACGTACAGAAACAGCCACCAGAACGCCAGGAAACACAGTGTTTGAACGATCCGCCGCAGCGGCGAAGAAGCCCATGTGGTTCCCAAGATCGCGAGCAGACGCCGCAGCCCGCTTGGCCGGCGTTTCTTCGGGAACGGGACGAACCAGTTGAGACGCATCAATTGGGGACCTGTGTCGAGATTAACGGGCGCACAGCGGGGCTGCGACGTTTTCGGCGCACCCCTCGTAGCATGGCTCTCCGAGCCGTGCAGATGACCGGCAAAACGTCACCCGGCGGCACGGCTCGGAGAGCCATGCTACTTAGAGTCGCAGCCCCTCCGTGTGCCGTCTACCATTTGTAGCGTCACTCATTTCAGGGCGGAACCCAACGCCTGGGCCGTCGCGTTAATGATGGCTTCCGAGGTAATCGTCGCGCCCGTCGTGGCGTCGACTTCTCGGAGCCCCTGCCTCTGGAGGATCTTGCGCGGCGTTTCGGTCATCGCCGCGTAGTACTGCTTTTCGTGATGTTGGACAACTCTGACGTCCTGCAAGCGGCCTCCTTGCACGGCGACTTCGACCTGCAGGTCGCCTGCGTACGCCGGCGCGGCGCCGCGGTAGCTGCCGTCCGGAATCTTCGTCAGATCGAGTTGGTCAAAGACCCGGATGGCGGCGACGTTCATCCGCGCACGCGTCTGGGCCCGTTTGATCCGGTTCACCACGCCCTCGTTGCCACGCGGTTCGATCTTCAGGACCTTTTCATAGTACCCGATGGCCTGATCGAACTGGCCTTCGATGCGGTAGGCATCGCCGGCGTACAGATAGGCCAAATCCGCGAACCCGCCGCGCACCGCCGCTTCGGCGATTTGGACGGCCGTACGGGTCTCGCCCATGTCGGCCAACTGCTTGACGGCCGTGATCGGGATGGCACTTCGGCTCATGCGGTTCAGGTACTCCAAGGCCATCGGTTTGCTGCCCAGTTTCCAGTAGCAGTCCGCCAGGAAGACCGACTCGGGACGGTTGGGCCCCTGCTCG
Organism: uncultured Pirellulaceae bacterium; assembly: GCA_964409865.1. Taxonomy (GTDB): domain Bacteria; phylum Planctomycetota; class Planctomycetia; order Pirellulales; family Pirellulaceae; genus Anammoximicrobium. The sequence continues at coordinate 59,323 of CAYPGE010000006.1, read as the reverse complement.
ACGCCGGCCTTGCGCCACCAGAAGGCGGCGCGGGCGTAGTCTTGGAGCAACAGGTAGTACAGCCGGCCCAGATAGAACATGTCGCGCCCCGTCTTCTCGCGGTCACCTTGGTGTTGCTCCAGCAGGAAATGCACGAACCGGACTCCCTCGCGCCATTTGTGCTCGTTCGGCTGAATCACGTCCCACAGATACTGACCGACGTTCTTCTGGTTGTTCCACTCCCCTGCCGGCTTTTCGGGCCACGCCAAATCGAGCGTCTTTGGGTAGTTCAGCGGCGTCGAGTCCCACCAGTCGGGCGGCGCACGCCCCATTTGCTCGATCAAACTCTCGACTTCCGCGCGGCTGGGAACCGTATTGCTCGCCGTGCCCGTCTTCGCCGCGCCGACGGCCGCCGGGACGCGAGCGGCGGGCCGGCCGGTATCGGCGCCGGGCGCGCCGGCGCCGGACGAGCCGGGCGCGGCCGGCCCGTCGGAGGATTTGTTTAACACGATGCGCTGCCCATCGGCAACCACTGCGTGAATCCGGTCGAGGGGGTATTTCCGCGTGTAGGTGCGGCCGCCGACGTCGGCCTCGACCATCACCGCCTGATCGTCTCGGGCCGAGATTCGCCCCGTGACTTTGGCTCCGGAAAGCAGTTCGATCGTGACGGAGACCGGCGAGGGAACCAGCGGATCTGCCGGTTCGACGGGGGCCTCCGATCCGCCTCGCTGCTTGCGCATGTACGCCTGGTCCGCCGCACTCAATCGTTCCAAGGGCAGCGAGACGATCCGGCCATCGGTCCTACGGAGTTGGACCGTGCCGGCCGTCTCGCCCACCAGTTCGGCCTGAACCGTGTACGCTCCCGTACTGTCCGTCCAGGTCCGCACGTCGGCCCCCACGGGTCCGGCCACGAACCAGGGGCTTAGGAGGAACAGGATTGCTGCGCTGCTTGCCGGATTCATGAGAGATTTGCCATCGGTTGGTCCCCGCAGGACGGGACGCTGGCCCGCCGCGCGCCCGCCCTGCGAGGAACAGGGACTCGTTCGAACAGATCCGCTATCGCCGTTCCGCCAATTCCTTCAAGTGCCGGCGGATCTCTTCCATCTGCTGGCGCAATTCCTGAACTTGGCCGCGCAGTTCCGCCACGGCACGTTCCATCTGCGGCGCAGCAGCCGGGAGATCGCGAGCCCCTTCGGGCCGTCGGCCCCCTTCGGCCGCCGCTGGCCGCTCGCCGCGGGCCAACGCCTCGGCCTGATGCGTCAGGGCGTTGGCCTGCTCGTGCAACCCGGCGGCCCGGAGGTTCTCGACAGCGGCGCGGATGAACTGCAACCGGCGCTGAGCTTCCTCGCCCTTCGGCCGATCGGCGGGGCGGTCACCGGAACGTTGCTCCAGGGCCCGCATCAACTCGCGGGCCTCGCGCGCCAGACGTTCCGCCTCATCGGCCCGGCCGCCCTCCTGCGCCCGGCGGAAGGCGGCCTTCAACTCCTCCAATCGCATCTGCTGCCGTTCGCGATCGGCACCCAGGGATGGCCCTTGCAGTTCCCGTAGTTGGGCTTCAATCCCTTCCAAAGCGCCTTTCAGTTCCCGCGCCTCGCCTTCCTGATCCGGCTTAAGGGCTTCCAACCGGCGGCGGATTCCGGCGGCCTCTTCCAGCAGATGCGCCCGTCGCTGCGAGATTTCCCGGAGATGGGCTTCTCGTTCGGCGCCGCCCTCACGGCCGGTCTCACGCTCGGGCCGCGTCTCTTGCTTGCGGTCTTCGCGCGGCGTTTCCCGCACGTCGCGATGCGCGCCGTCATGCTCCTTCTTCGCAGCCTCCCCGTCGCCGTCCGCTGGGACCTTGATCAGCGGCACGTGCCCCTCTTCTTCCGCAGCCGGGGTTTGGGATATCTCGCCGGTCACTAACCCCAAGGCTGCCGTCCATACGATCGCCATGAACGATTGACGCCAGCAATTCACCAGAACCTTCATTGCTATCTCCTTTCGTTATGGGATCCCGGCGACGTGGCCGGGCCGTATCGCTTCGACCCCCAGCGGGGCCTTACTCTACCTTGCGCAGCAACTCCATTACAGACAGGACTCCGTCTTTTACGTGGAACACCTCGACTTCGACCGTATCGCCGTTGTTCAGCTTGTCCAGCGTCTGGCGATGCTGGTCGACCAATCGGGATTCGCGGTGCAATTCGACGGGCAGCGACTTGCCCACGGCGGACTCGGCATTCTCCGCCCGGTTCCGCTCCCACACGCGGCCGACCTTCTGCACCAGCAGGGTGAAGGTGCCTCGGTCAGCGTTCTTCTCGGCGATCTTGCCGAACAGGATGCCCTGGAAGCCGCGCAAACCCGCAGGGATCGGCCCCTGCGCCGCATCGCGTTGGCCGCGTTCGCCCCGCTCGCGTTCGCCCCGCTCGCCGCCTTCACGCTTGAGCACCTTGACATCGACCACGCGCTTGCCCTCCGGCATTTCCCAAGTCAAGGCGACTCGATCGCCGACGCGGACCGTCCCCAGCTTGCGCAGCACTTCCTTGTCGAGGCCGCCGCCCTCGTCCGGATTGCCGCCGTGCCAGGGCGGAATGAACCGCACTGGCGGCTTGCCTTCTTGGGCCACCTGAATCCACCGGTCTCCCAGTCCGGTGACCACGCCTTCGACGACGCCTCGGCCCGCGATGTCCTGAACCCAGCGTTGTCCTTCTTCCTCCACCCAAACCACCCCGATTTCCTCTCCGGGATTCAGTTGCGAGACCTCCAACGCCGTCAGCTTGTTGGCTTCGGCAACGCGGAAGGTCAACGTGTCACCCGAGGCGGTCTTCAACGTCACTGACCGGTCTTTCGTGGCCGTCACCACGCCGCGCGCATCCTGCTTCTCGGCGGCAAACGTCCGCTGGACCCCTTGTTGGAGCACCACCGGCCCGTCACCAAAATGGGCGATCACCGTTCCGGTAACCACCGCCACCGTGACCAACACTCGTCGCGTTTGTGCAGTCATCTCATCTCCTTTAGAAAGATTGGGAAAATCCACGCTTGTCGAAAACTCCGTACCTTGTACCTCCAACTGGCCCAGCGGCGTCAGCAAGCGGAACTCGCCGCGGCCCGGTTTGATCCGCGCCCGCAACCGGCCGCGATGCAGTTCGACGCGTTCCTTGCCGGGCACGCCGCGGATGGTGATGTCACACCGGGAATCCATTTCGAGTTCGCAGTAGCCGGTCAACACGACACGGGCCCCGCCGCCGCCGGCCACCAGCCGGTCGCCGCGTCCGAGCGGCGGCGCGAGCCGCTCCCAGGGCTCGCCCAGCACGCGGAAATCGCCGGAAGCCTGCAGCTCGCCGGATCCGCCGGCCGGCCAGAACCAGACGGAGACAGCCACCAACAGCAAGGCGGCGACGGCGGAGAGAGACGCCCAGCGCACCGTCCGCCGGGGGCGGGCCGAGGACACCCGCGTCACGATCCGGTGTTTTTCGCGGAGCGTCGCCCGCGCCAGCAGCCGCTCGCGGGACCGAGCCTGAGCGGTCTCGGCCGCCGGCTGCAAGCATCGGGACAAGGCCGCGTCGAATTGCAGCCAAGCGACCGCCTCCCGGCGGTTCTCCGGAACGCTCAACGCCGACTCCAACTCCGCCGCCTCGGCGTCCGTCAGCGTCTCGCCAGTCATCGCCCGTTCGAGTGATTCCCTCCAGTCGCTCATCACAGCACCGCTCCTTGGGCACGATGCGACTCCAGACAGCTCCGCAGCGTCTCGCGGATGCGGAACAACCGGACCCGCGCGGTGGCCACATTCAGCTGCTCCTGCTGGGCGATTTGGTGGATCGGCAGGCCTTGTTCGTACCGCGCCGCGACGAAACGCCGAGCCGCCGGGGCCAGCTGATTCAGGCAACGCTGCAACGCCTCGGCCAACTCGACCCGCGCCAGCCTGTCCGGCAGACTCTCGGCCTCCTCGGCCAATTCATACAGCTGGTCGGCCAAATCCTGCGGCAACCGGCGTTTCTCACGCCACCAGGCCCGAACCAGCTTGCGCACCACGCCCCGCAGCCACTGCCCCATGTCCCGGATCGAGCGGTCCCCGTCGCTCAGGCGATCGAAAGCCGTCAAGAAAGCCTGATGGGTCAGATCTTCACTGTCCGGCGAGCCACCGGTCAAGAGATTGACGTACGACCACAACGCGGCGTAGTGCCCATCGACAATGCGTTGGAATTCCTGTTGAAGTCTGGAAATGGCAGGGACCTCCTCGGTATCCAATTTGCACCCGGCCGGTAGCGATTTGGCACGAAGCCACCCGGCAAGAACTAGTGCGCTGGCGGGCAAAAACGTTTCACGATTTTTTGGAAAAAGACGGTATGGCACATGCCCAACCGTTGCGCAGGCGAGGCCGGCAAGCAGGAGATTCTCCGGCGGATGATCGCGGAAATCAAACGCGCCGCGCGGGAAGGTATTCAGATAGCGGCCTTCCCGGATCTGTGTGTGCCCGGCTACTTCACCCGCTCGGCTGGTCCGGAATCGTGCCTGTCGAGTACTTTCCGGAGTTCGCGATACGCCTCGTTTGTGACTCGTGTACCTCGGACATTCACGACTTCAAGCCTCATCATGCCCTTGAGATGCACGATCCCGGCGTCCGTGATCTTCGTGTTCTCAAGACTTACCCATTTGAGGTTCGTCAGCCGCTTGAGATTCTCCAACGCCGCATCTGTGACCGGGGTGTTGCCAAGGTGGAGTCCTTGCAGGTTAGGCAGTCCCTCGAGGTGTACCAACGCGGTGCCGGTGATTTGCGTTCTATCGAGCCTCAACTCTTCGAGTTGTGTCAGTCCCTTGAGATGCTCCAACCCAGCATCCGTTACCGGCGTCCCAGAAAGCCAGAGGTCTTTCAGGCAATTCAACCCCGTCAAGTGTTCCAGCCCGGCACCCGTCACCTGTGTGTCGTCAAGCCACAGTTGCTTGAGCCTCGTCAGCCCGCGCAAATGCACCAGTCCGGCGTCTGTGATCTGCGTCGCGCTCAGGTGCAAAATCATTAGGTTGGTCAGGCCCTCGATATTGACCAGTTCGGCATCCGTGACTTGTCCTCCGTCAAGGCTCAGATATCTGAGGTGACTCAGGCTCTTGAGGTGCGCCCAATCCAACTCGTGCGGTCCCAGCGGCCGGTCAAATCCCACGAGAACAACATCCGCAAAAAAACCTTCCCCGGTCCGTTGCATGAGCCATTCTGGAGCAGGTGATTCGGAACCAGCGTCGTATCCAGTTTCCCAAAACCGTTCCAAAGAATTCCATTCGTAATCATAGCGAATCCCGCGGCCCCCCGCTGCTCTGATGGCCGCTACCGAGTCTTGCTGCTTTTCCGCTCGACGCATCTGGCTCGCAAACCAAGCAGCTTGGACGGCGACCACGACTACCAGCAGCAGGAACGACCGCAGACCGAATTGAAACCGCCAGCGAAGAAACAGACTGGCGACGAGCCAAAACAACATCACCACCACAGCACAGCACAAAACGGCTGCGGCAATCAGCACCGTCCAGCCCTTTCTCTCGTTGAACGAAAACCACTGGTACTGCTCGGAAAGAAGCAAGAGGATCGTCACGATGAACAGCCCTACAAGCAGACGGTCAGGCGAAACGTAGTACCTTCGAATTTTCGAGGTCATCGGGCGACTCGGGATCCGGGCTGATAGCGAGCGGTGGTTCCGATGGATTACCCCACAGCGTACTCGGTGTGCTTGCGGATGTTGGGGGCACGGAAGGCCAGTACGATGCGGTGTTTGGGAATGCCCGCATCTTCCAGGTCCCGCGCGATGCCGCGCTCCGTGCCATCGCGCTGGATCCAGAACTTGCCGTCGATCAAGTCGATGTGCACGAGACAGCCATGCACCCGTCCTTGGTCCCAGCCGGCGTTCACCAACAAATAGTGATCGCGGGTGCGGTCGAAAACCGTTTGCGTGGCGATCTCGCCGTAGGCGTAAGGAATCTGAGCGTACTCGGTCAGAATCCGCTCGATCACGTCCCGGTCTGTGTCCAGCGTACCCATCTCAGAATCTCCTCCCTCTCCGGGTGAAATACGAGCAATTGAAGTCGGTTTTTGTTGAGCAGCAACTGGCCGATCGGCTCCTCGAAGACGTCCTTCATGACCAGCTCGGGGACGGCCAAGTACAAGACACGACCCGGCTCGCGTTCGGACAGAATGTCGTGGTACAGCACGAATTGCCCTACAGCCTTTTCCAAGTCGTCCACGTCGGATGGTCCCAGAAAGCTCTTCACCTCGACGGCGATCTTCTGTTGGCCCTTTTCCGCAGCCAGCAGGCGCTCGGCGCCCAAGTCGACGAACAGATCCTTCAGACCCCACTTCAGGGATAGCGGATCATGTGTGATTGTCCACCCGTCCTTGATCAGCGCGGATCTGGCAGCGTCGTGATGGATGTCTTTGGCGGGCATGGGCGTTCCTAGCGTGGGAGTCGAGTTGCTATTGTTCCAGCTTACCTCTCGTCGCTTGGAGTTTCCAGACGGGCGCGTTCTGTGAAGAGACCTGACCGCCAGGGCCGCCACGGTCCTGCGGAGCTTGTTGCCGGCCCTTGACGGATTGGCGAAATCTCCGAAAATGACGCCAAACAGCATTTGCTCAGAGTGACGCACCCACCACCCGGCAGCACTTCCGCGCCGATGAACTCAGCCGATCCGTCCTCCACGGAATCCATCTCCGAGCCTTCTTTCCTCGACTGCTGGTACTTGACCGGCGCCACGGCCAGCGGCAAAACGGGGGTGGGCATCGAACTGGCACAACGGCTGGACGCGGAGATCATTTCGCTGGATTCCATGGCCCTGTATCGCGAGATGGATATCGGTACCGCCAAGCCGACGGCCCAGGAGCGGCAGTGCGTGCCGCATCACCTGCTGGACGTGCTTTCGCCGCGCGACGAGTTCAGTGTTTCCAACTACCTGGAAGCCGCCCGGCGGATGATGATCGAGATCCACAGCCGGGGACGCCAGGTGTTGTTCGTGGGGGGCACGCCATTGTACCTGAAGGCCCTGCTGCGCGGCATCTTCCGCGGCCCGCCGGCAGATTGGGAGTTCCGCCGCGCGGTGGAAGAGGAACTGAAAGAATCCGGCCTGCCGGCGCTGTACGAGCGCCTGCAACAAGTCGACCCGTTGTCGGCCGCCAAACTGCACCCGCATGACAAGCGGCGCATCATCCGGGCGCTGGAGGTCCATCGAGCGACGGGGCGGCCGATCAGCCACCTGCAGACGCAATTCGAAGAAGGCCGCCCGGCGGAGAGCTGCCACGTGTTCGCGTTGCTCTGGCCGCGGGCCGTGCTGCACCAGCGGATCAACCGCCGCGTCGACGAGATGTTCGCCGCCGGGTTCGTCGAGGAAGTGCGCGGCTTGCTCCAGCGGCACGGCACCCTGAGCCGCACGGCGCTGCAGGCGGTCGGCTACCGCGAGGTCATCGCTCACCTGCAGGGCCGGGCCGACTTGGCCACCACGATCGAAGCCGTCAAAGCCCGCACCCGGCAGTTTGCCCGGCACCAGGAAACCTGGTTTCGCAGCCTGAGCGAATGCCGCTTCGTGCCCTTGCAGGAGGGCAGCAGCGGCCAGGAAGTCGCCCAGCAGATCCTCCGAGCAGGATCTGGGGTTGGTCGTTAGCAACGTCTGAGCCAGCGACAGAGAATGGCAGCCTCAGGCCGCAAGGTGCGCGCATCTTCGTAGCATGGCTCTCCGAGCCGTGCAAAGCACTCGGCACGGCTCGGAGAGCCATGCTACTTTGGTTGCGGAAGATGGCGTGACAGAAAAATGACCGAATGAGATCATTTCCCTACGTCTTTCATCTTTCTGTCACCCCATGTTTCTGTCAGCTGCCGTTTTTTGCTCCCGGCGCGGCACCTGTCCTGACCTGACGCCAAGCGACGTCGCCGGCGCCGCTGCGGGCGTTGGCCAGGCGGGCGGCGACGAAGAGGAAATCGCTCAGCCGGTTCAGGTAGCGGATGGCGATCTCCGATACCGCCTCGCCGGGCGTTGCCGCCAGCGTGACGACGCGTCGCTCCGCGCGACGGCAGACCGTGCGGGCCACGTGCAGGGAGGCGGCGGCCAGACCGCCCGCAGGCAAGATGAACGCGTGCAACGGCGTCAAGGACTGCTCGAAGCGGTCGATGTCGCGCTCCAACGCAGTGACGTTCCCATCCGCGATCAAGGCGATCGGCAGCAGTACCGGCTCGCCGGCGGCCAGTTGCGAGCCGAGGTTGAACAGTTCATTTTGCACGCGCTGGATCACGGCGTCCACCTCCTCCGGCAGGCCGGCGGCGCGGGCCACTCCCAGCATGGCATTCAACTCGTCGACCGTCCCACAGGCTTCGACGCGAGGATGGTCTTTGGCCACGCGCTGGCCGGCCAGCAGTCCCGTTTCCCCTTCGTCTCCGGTCTTGGTGTAGATCTTCATGGTCAGGCCTTCCGTGCCGGCGGCAGCGACGGATCCAGGCCGACCAACGGAGGGCCGGCGTGTTTCGTCATGACTTCGCCGATGAGGGTGTGAGCGGTGCAGTCGTAGATCGTGACCGGGAGAATTTCGCCGACCAGGCGGCGCGTACCCGGAAAGACGGCGATCCGATCGCACATGGTTCGCCCGGTCAGCTGCAGCACGTCGCCCGCGTCGCCGCGTTTTTCCGCAGCCCGGCTGGGGCCCTCGACCAGCACGTCGACCGTCCGGCCGAGGAATCTCTGGTTGTCCTCTTCGCTGATCGCGTCCTGCAGGGCCAGCAGCTCTTGATTCCGCCGGCGTTTGACCTCTTCCGGCACGTCGTCCGGCAGCAACTCGGCCGCTTTCGTGCCGGGCCGCTGGCTGTACTTGAAGATGAAGCTGTTCTTGAAGCGGCACTCGCGGACCATCTGTACGGATTGCTGGAAATCGTCCTCCGTCTCGCCGCAGAACCCGACGATAAAGTCGCTGGACACGGCGGCATCCGGGAGGAATTCCCGGATGCGGGCCATGGTCTCGCGGTAGTCCTCGACGGTATAGCCGCGTTTCATGTCCTGGAGGATGCGATTCGAGCCGCTTTGCAGGGGCACGTGCAGGTACTGGGAGCAGCGGGGCAATCCGCGGACGGCCTGCAGCAGTTCGGCGGTCATGTCTTGGGGGTAGTTCGTGACGAACTTCAGCCGCTGAATCCCCGCGATGTCGTGCAGCGCGACGAGCAGATCGGCCAACCGCGTGGTGCGGCCTCCGCTGTGGTAGCGGTAGCTGTTGACGGTCTGGCCCAGCAGCGTGATTTCCTTGCAGCCTTGATCGGCCAGCAAGCGGGCTTCGGCCAGGATGTCTTCCGGCGGGCGGCCTTGCTCCGGCCCGCGGGTCATCGGCACGACGCAATACGTGCAGAACTTGTCGCACCCGATCTGGATGCGCAGGTAGGCTTGGAAAGGCGTGGGCCGCATGGCCGGGTCGCGGAGCGGATCGAAAGTTTCGTGGCTGCGGCGGATCTGTTCCCGCGGTCCGTCCCGGCGGCCGAGGCTGACGGCCAGTTGCCGGCCGCCGCCGGCGCGGGCCCGTTCGATCAGCTCCGCGGTCTGCTGCAGCTGTCCGGGGCCCACGACCAGATCGACGTACGGCGCGCGCTCGAAAATCAGCCGCTGGTCCTTCTGAGCCATGCAGCCCAGGACGCCGATGATTTTTTCGGGACAGCGCTGCTTGTGACGCCGCAGCTGGCCCAACGCGCTGTAGATCTTGTCCTCGGCGTGTTGCCGCACGCTGCAGGTATTGAACAGAATCGTGTCAGCTTGTTCGACGGAGTCGACCGGCTGATAGCCGTGCCGCCGCAGGCTGGCGACGACCATTTCGCTGTCCAGCACGTTCATCTGGCAGCCCACGGTTTCGATGTACAGTCGATGCGGCGTGGTTGTCAACACGGGTCTCCTGAAGGGGAATGCCTCTCGTCCTGTTCGGCCCCGGACTGGCTGCCAGCTGCCGGTTCTGCCAATCAGCTGCCGGAGGTCTCCGCCGGTTGTGGCGAACGAGCATAGCGATTGACGAGTGAAAACAGCGCCTGGGCGCTGATCGGCTTGGCGATGTAGGCGTCCATGCCGACCGCCAGGCAGCGCTGCTCGTCGCCTTTCATGGCCCGTGCCGTCATCGCAATAATCGGCACGTGCGAGTCGCGTTCCGCGGCGCGGATGGCCGAGGTCGCTTCGAATCCGTCCATTTCCGGCATCTGGACGTCCATCAGGATGAGGTCGAAGGGCTCCGCGAGGAACGCGTCATAAGCTTCCTTGCCGTTGGTGGCCACGACGACCTGATGGCCGCGTTTGGTGAGCAGCCCAATCGCCAGCTTGCGATTCACGGGACTGTCTTCGGCCAGGAGGATTCGCAAGCTTGGTTGCGCGCCGTCTTGGCCGCTGACCGCGCCGGGCGCGGCGAGCAGGGGGTGGCCGGCGACCAGAGTTTCACTGGCGCGGGGACGCGTGGGCGACAAGCCGAGGCTGACCGTGAAGTGGAACGTGCTGCCTTGGCCTTCGACGCTGTCCACGCCGATCTCGCCCTGCATGAAGTGGACGAGCCGCGAGCAGATGGCCAGGCCCAACCCCGTGCCGCCGAAACGCCGTTTCGTCGAGCTGTCGGCCTGCTCGAATTCCTCGAAGATCTTCTGGCACTTGTCGGCGGGAATGCCGATGCCCGTGTCCGTCACCTCAAAGCGAAGCACCGCGGTGTCCTCGATCGTCGATACGGTTTGGACGCGGACGCTCACACTTCCCTCGTCGGTGAACTTGATGGCGTTGCTGACCAGGTTGACCAGCACCTGCCGCAGTCGCAGCGGATCGCCGGTGAACCAGTCGTGCGTGTCGGGCGAGATCTCGTAGCTCAGCGCCAGGTTCTTCTGCTTGGCGGTATAATGGACCGAACGAATGGTCTCCTCGACGGCGTGCCGCAGACTGAAGTCGATGTTTTCCAAATCGACCTTGCCGGACTCGATCTTGGAGAAGTCGAGGACGTCGTTCAACAGGCCCAGCAGCGAGTTGCTGGACTCCAACACGGTTTGCAGGTAATCCCGCTGTTCGCTGTCCAGGTCCGATTCCAGCACCAATTCCGTCATCCCGATGATGGCGTTCATGGGGGTCCGAATCTCGTGGCTCATGTTGGCCAGGAACGCGCCCTTGGCGCGGTTGGCGCTTTCCGCCGCTTCCTTGGCGCGCACCAGTTGGGCTTCGGCCTCCTTCATGAGGGTGATGTCCCGCACGAAGACGGCGAAACCGGCGATGCCTTGAGGCAGGGGGATGGGCTGCGTCGTCATCTCCGCCTGGAACTGCTCGCCGCTCTTGCGGATCATCGCCGTCTCCAGGCGGCGTCCGAGCATGGAGCCCAGTTCGCCGGCGCCCATGTAACGCTCCAAATTCTGGCGATGCCGATCGCGGAGTTCGGCAGGAACGAAGACATCGGTCAAGTCTTTGCCGAGCACTTCCTGCCGCAGATGACCAAAGGTCGCCTCGGCGGCGCGGTTCAGTTCGACGATCTTGCCCGCCTCATCCGTGAAGATGATGCAGTCCATGGCCGCTTCGAAGATCGCCCGCTTGCGGTGCTCGCTCTCGCGGAGTTCGATCTCGGCTTTCTCCCGATCGGTGACGTCCCAGAACAGGATCTGCACGCCGGTGACGTTGCCCTTCGGGTCCAGAATGGGGCTCTTGATGACCTGGACATAGATCCGTTCGCCGTGGGGCGGATCGTGCGTTTCCACCGCCTCGAATTTGGTCTTCGACTCCATCACGCGCTGATCGTCCTGGCGGTACTTTTCGGCCAGGTGCCGCTCGTACAGGTCCAAATCCGTCTTGCCGCGGATTTCGTCCAGAGGTTTGCCCACCAGGGTGCAGAACGAGGTGCTGGTAAACATGAAACGGCCCAGGCGGTCCTTGCGGATCACGTGGACGGGCAGACTGTCGATCAACGAGGTGTATTGGGTCTGCAAGTCGCGCAAAGTCCGTTCCGTCCGGTGCCGTTGCGCGATCTGGGCCTGCAATTCCTCGTTAACCTGCCCCAACTCCGCCCTGGACTTCTCTCCTTGCTGCTCCAGCCGGCGGTGGGCCTGGGCCAGCTTGTCTGTCGCCGCCGATAATTCCTGCTGAACCAGCGCCAGCCGTTGTTCCGTCGCCGCGCTCTCTTGCTCCGCATCCGCGGTACGGGCTTCGGCGAGCGTCCTCAAACGCTGCACGTCAGCCACGCGCGACTCGGTCAGAGCGACTTGCTCCCGCAACCGAGGGACCGCTTGGCTGACCCAAGCCACCAGCCAGACCACGGCCAGCGTCACGCCGCGGTTGAGCAAGGCCGGCCATGACGGCGGGACTTCGAGCAGGTGCCATTGCAGGATCGCCGCCAACAGGACCAGGCCCGAACAGATGCCCGCGGCGAGGAAGAGGAACCGGCGATGCGGCAGGAAACTGGAGACCAGCACGGCGACCGCGTACAGCGCCGTTCCGGCCAAGGCGTCGCTGGAGACCAGATCGGCCCCCACGGCGGCGGCAGCCAAGAGGGTCACCAGCAGTGTCGTCGCAGCAGGACTCTTCATGCCGAGTTGCACCATCTGCGAGACGCCAAGCGAATTGCCGTCTCTCGCGCCCTGGCGGGGTTCTAAGCCGTTTTCTTCTTGACCAACGTGATTTCGTTTCCCGTCTCGTTAAACTGAACGTCGTCCATAAAGGTCCTGATCAGCAACAAGCCCCGGCCGCTGATTTTGCCGATGTTCTCCGGAACCGTTGGGTCCGGCAGGCCGCTGGGATCGAAGCCCCGACCCTGGTCGCGAATGGTAATCCGGATCTCGTCCCGCGTCAGGTTGGCGAGGACACGGACCTTGCGCTCGCAGTACGGCGGTTCTTGCCGCCGCTGTTTGCACAATCGCTGATAGGCCCCCTGCGTGTCATTCCGCAGGTCGGAGCTGAGTTCCAGGTTGCCGTGCTCGACGGCGTTGATAAAGGCTTCGTGCAACGCTGTACCGATGCGGATCAGGTCGCCATCCCCGCACAGTCTGAACTTCCTCAACTCCGCCTGCAGGTAACCGACCAGCGGTTCGTGATCGCCGGCGCCGACGCCCAGGACGAAGTGCAGCTGCTCCTCGTCCAGCGACTCCAGCGCCCGCTGCTCGTCCCGCGCCGTGCTGGCCGCAATCAGCGCTTCGCGAATCGTGCGTGCCAATTCGGACGCCAGGTTGATCTTGGGCACGTAGTTCGCCGCGCCCGTGTGGAGCGCCTTGACGGCAATCTCCTCGCTGCCGTGCGCCGTCATCAGGATGACCGGGATGGCGGGGTAATCCCTCTTGATCCTCTCCACCAGTTCCAGCCCGTCCATCTCGGGCATCAACAAGTCCGTCAGCACGACGTCGGGGGGCTCGCGAACGATGATTTCCAACGCCTCCTTGCCATGACCCGCAAAGCAGGTCATCATCCCGATCTTCTCCACGACCCCCGCGGCCAGTCTGCGATCGATCGGATTGTCATCGACGATAAGCACGGTTGCCACTATGCTGGCCCCCCCGCAAAGGACGACGCTAAAGTCGTCAAGATGGAACTTTCCTTAGTTTACCAGACGAAACACGCGTTTCGTACTGCCGCCCGGAGGGAATTTTCGGCCGCCGGACAGCTACTTCTTGCCGTACTCAGCACTGAAGAACGCTTTGCTTTCGTCCACCGTCGGCTTGATCGTCCGCGAACCCTTGTGCCAGTTGGCGGGGCACACTTCGCCGTGGGCTTCCACAAACTGCAGGGCCTCGACCATCCGCAGCGCTTCGTCCACGCTCCGCCCCAACGGCAGATCGTTGACCACCTGGTGTCGCACGACGCCAGCCTTGTCGATCAGGAACAACCCCCGCAAGGCAATCCCAGCGCCCAGGAGCACGTCGTACGCCTTGCTGATCTCCTTGTTCAGGTCCGCAATCAAGGGATAGTCGATCTGTCCCAGTCCGCCTTGCGCTCGCGGCGTGTTCCGCCAAGCCAAATGGCTGAACTTGCTGTCGACCGAGATCCCCAACAACTGGACACCGAGTTTTTCAAATTCAGCCGCCTTTTCGGAAAAGGCAATGATCTCCGTCGGGCAGACGAACGTGAAGTCCAGCGGATAGAAGAACAAGACAACGTACTTGCCTTTGTACTCCGACAGCCTGATTTCCTTGAACGAACCATCCGGCATGACGGCATCCGCTTTGAAGTCCGGAGCGGGTTGGGTAACGAGAACGGCCATGTGAACTTCCCTTTCCTCAGCAAATATGAATTTTCGTTTCTGTCAACTTCGAGGGCGACGAAGTCGCCCCACAACTGTCCTGAATAGTTTCCCGTTTTCTCTCGCCTATGCAAGGGGACCGCCTAGGGTGCGTCACTGGGGGCGGCGTCCGGCACGGAATCACCGGATAAACGGGTCTGAATCTGCTGCACCGCTTCCGCAATCCGCATGTCCTCGCGCGGGAATACGGCGCGCAGATCCAGCAGCAACCGCTCCTTGTAGATCCGGCCAAACACCGCCGGAGTTCCCATTCTCAATAATCGGGCTAACTCGTCCACACTTCCCCGGGCCGGCTGCAGCGACACGGCCCAACTCGGCAGGTTCTGCGACGGAACGCTGCCACCGCCCAGGTAGCCCTGCGATTCGACGACCTCGGCCGATTTGATGGCCGGGCAGGCTGCCAGTTGCGGAGCCAGCCGCTGGGCCCGCTGCTGCAGATTGGCTCCGGACGTGGACAACAACGACAGCAACGGTAGGGAGCGCTCCGCCGCCTCGCGGTCTTGGTGCAGCCGCAAGGTCTCCAGCAGCGCCGCCAGCGTCAGTTTGTCCACCCGCAGGGCTCGTGCCAGCGGGTGCTGGACGATCTGTTGGATCAGCCCTTTGCGTCCCAGGACGACCCCGCACTGGGGACCGCCCAAGAGCTTGTCACCGCTGAACAGCACCACGTCGGCGCCGGCTCGCAGGCTGTCCCCAACCACCGGTTCGCCGCTGACCCCGTAGCGGCTCAAATCCTCCATGGCCCCCGAACCGATGTCGTCGATGACCGGCACGTGATGCTGGGCGCCCAACGCCACCAACTCGGCCAGCGACGCTTGTTCCGTGAAGCCGACGATGGCAAAGTTGCTGGCGTGGACGCGCATCAAGGCGCCCGTGTCGGGGCCGATCGCGGCCCGATAATCGTCGATCCGCGTCTTGTTTGTCGTCCCCACTTCGCGCAGCTTCGCACCGCTGGCTTCCATCACCTCCGGCAGCCGGTAGCTGCCGCCGATTTCGATCAATTGCCCGCGCGAGACGATCACCTCGCGGTTGCGGGCCAGGGCGGCGAGCGTCAACAAGGTGGCCCCGGCGTTGTTGTTGACCACGGCCGCCGCTTCGGCGCCGGTCATCCTCTTCAGCAACGCTTCGACGTCCCGCACACGCTGCGATCGTTCGCCCGTAGACACGTCGACTTCCAAGCTGGCGTAGCCGCGGGCCGCGTCCGCGATCGCCTGGAGGGCCGTTTCCGCCAGCGGGGCGCGGCCCAGTCCCGTGTGCAACAGGATTCCCGTAGCGTTGATCGCAGGCCGCAGATTCGGCATGTCCTCGGTGACGATCCACTGGGCGATGCGTTCCGCCAACTCGCTGGGATGGGGCACCTTGATGTCGGCTGCGGCCGCCTGCACTTCGTTGCGCAAATTGTCCAAGAATCGCCGGACGCCGGAGACCACGGCGTTGCGGTTCGCCCGTTCGACCAATTGCCGCAACGGGGGACTGTCCAGGAGTTCATTCACCGACGGAATGTTGCGAAAGACGTTGGACATCATTTGCTCCCCAAGGTAGAAGGCGCACTTTGAGCCTGTGATTCCCCGGTATTTTAGACAGAAACCCGCCTCGCCAACAGGGTAGGGCGGGCCGTCTGCTTGCGGTCTGCCGGTGTGTCCGGCACAATAGCCGCCAACTTGGCCCGCCAGAGGTTTTCACGCGAAAGACGATGCGGATGAATATCTTGGACTTTGTCGACCGCCTCCGCCGCAAAGAGCACCTGGCTCTGGCCGAGATGTCGGCCGTGGTTGACGTGATTATGCAGGGCCGCTGCCGCGAGCAGGACATCGCCGACTTGCTGCTGGCACTGCGGGCCAAAGGCGAGACGGTCGATGAAATCGCCGGCGCGGCGCTGGCGTTGCGAAAGCACATGACCCGCATCCGCACGTCGCGCAGCGGAGTGATCGACACCTGCGGGACGGGGGGCGACGCATCGAGCACGTTCAATATCAGCACGGGGGCCGCCCTGGTGGCCGCCGCGGCGGGCGTGCCCGTGGCCAAACACGGCAACCGCAGTGTGACCAGCAAATCGGGCTCGGCGGACGTCCTGGCGGCGCTGGGAGTGGACATCGAAGCCCCGGTCGGGGTGGTCGAGCGTTGTCTGGAGCAGGTGGGGATGTGCTTCTGCTTCGCTCCCCTGCTGCACCCGTCGATGCGGCACGTGGCCCCGCTCCGCAAGCGTCTGGGCGTGCCGACGATCTTCAACTTGCTCGGGCCACTCTGCAATCCCGCGGCGGCGCCCTACCAACTGATGGGCGTCGGACGACCGCCGCTGCGGCCGCTGCTGGCCGCGGCGCTGCAACGCCTGGGCGGCCAGCGGGCCGTCGTGGTCTGCGGCAGGGACGGCCTGGACGAAGTCACGCTGGCGGACCAGACGGAAGTCTCGGAAGTCACGCCGGAGGGCGTCCGGGAGACGGCCTGGTCGCCGGCAGAATTCGGCCTGCCGCGGGCGGATTTGATGAGTCTGCGGGTGGACGGCCCGGAGGCCAGCGCCGCCATGATCCGACAGGTGCTCGACGGACGCTCTGGTCCGGCTCGCGACATGATCGTGATGAACGCCGCCGCCGCGCTGTGGACGGCGCGGCGAGCGGAAACGTTGCGAGAATGCGCGGGCCTGGCAGCCGCCGCTTTGGACGGCGGCGCCGCAAAACGACTGCTTGCCGACCTTGTGGAGGCGAGCCACCAGCGCTGAAGAATGCCGCCGGCTCGGCCGGCGGACCGTTACTGACCTGAACTGAAAAGGTGTCTCATGCTCGAACTGTACGACAAGATCCAAGCAGCGGTAACCGCGATCCGGTCCCGCTGGACGACGGAACCCCATGCCGGCATCATCCTGGGCACAGGGCTGGGCGGCCTGACGCAAAAGATTGCCGTCGAAGCGGCTTTCGATTACGAATCGATCCCCCACTTCCCCCGCTCGACGACACCCACCCATCGCGGACGGCTGGTTTGCGGCCGATTGCAGGGCTTGCCCGTGATGGCGATGGAAGGCCGATTCCATCTGTACGAGGGCTATTCGCTGAAGGAGATTTCCCTGCCGGTGCGCGTGATGCGGGCGCTGGGGGCCAGGCTGCTGGTGGTCTCCAACGCCTGCGGCGGCATGAATCCCAGCTTCCGCTGCGGCGACATCATGGTGATCGAGGACCACATCAACTTGATGGGCGACAATCCGCTGATCGGCGTCAACGACGACCGCTTGGGCCCGCGGTTCCCGGACATGAGCGAGCCGTACGAGCAGAAGCTGGTCGCCCGCGCTCTGGACGTCGCTCGCCGCGAGAACATCGCGGCTCACAAGGGCGTCTTCGTCGCCGTGCCGGGGCCGAACCTGGAAACGCGGGCCGAGTACCGGTTCCTGCGCGGGATCGGAGCGGATGCCGTGGGCATGTCGACCGTGCCGGAAGTGATCGTCGCCGCACATTGCGGCCTGCGCGTCGTTGGGTTCTCGATCGTCACGGACATGTGCCTGCCCGATGCGCTCGAACCGGCCAACGTCGAGAAGATCATCGCCGTGGCCAACGAAGCGGAACCTAAGCTGTGTGCCCTCATGCTGGGCGTCCTGGCGGGCGAAAGCGCCTCCTGAGGATTTCGATGAGCGCCCGTTGTGATTCCGGCGTCGTTGCCTCGGAAGCCCAGGCTGCGGCAGACGCGATCCGCCGCCGTTGGGACGGCCGGCCCGAGGCGGCTCTCGTGCTGGGCACCGGTCTGCACCGGCTTGCCAGCCTGATCCAGTCCGAAGCCGTGATTTCCTATGCCGGCGTTCCCCACTTCCCTCGCTCCACCGCCCCGGGGCACAGCGGTCAGTTGGTGTGCGGACGGTTCGGAGGAAGATCCGTCGTGGCGCTGGACGGTCGCTGTCACGGCTACGAGGGGTACCCGCCGGCGGCGCTGATGCTGCCGATCCTGACCGTGCGGGAACTGGGAGCGGAACTTCTGATCCTGTCGAACGCCAGCGGCGGGCTGAACCCGAACTTGGCTTCGGGCGACATCGTGGTTGTGTCG
Organism: uncultured Pirellulaceae bacterium; assembly: GCA_964409865.1. Classification (GTDB taxonomy): domain Bacteria; phylum Planctomycetota; class Planctomycetia; order Pirellulales; family Pirellulaceae; genus Anammoximicrobium. The sequence goes on along the minus strand of CAYPGE010000006.1, from coordinate 41,118 downwards.
GATCACATCAACTTGATGTTTTGGAAACCGCCGCCGCGCTGCCCGGCCGACCAGCGCGGCGGTCCCGGCACAGCCGCCGTGTGCGACCGCCGGCGATCCGCGCCGGCGTACGACCCGGCCCTGATCGACCAGGCCCTCGAAATTGCCCGCCTCGCGTATTTCGCCGCCTGTCGCGGCGTGTACGTGGGCGTCACCGGCCCCAACTACGAAACTCGCGCGGAATATCGTTTCCTGCGCCAGATCGGCGCGGACGTGGTCGGCATGTCCACCGTGCCGGAAGCCGTCGCCGCCGCGCGCTGCGGCCTGCGGACGCTGGCCCTGTCGATCGTCACCAACGTCGCTCGGCCGGACTGCCCGGAGGTCGTCCGCGCCGAAGACGTGGTCCGCGCCGCCGAACGCACCGAGCCCCGCGTGGGAGAAATCATGGCCCAGGTGGTCGCCCATCCCTGGCCGGCGAGACGTTGACCCGAGAACTCAGCGGAATGCCGACTTGACGGCGGGATCGTTCAGCACGACCACGGCCCAGATGCCGATGGGCAGCCCCACCAGGCAGCAAGGTGAAACGCACGGGATCATTGCCAGAACCGCGGAGGCCATGGCAAATCCGTAGCTGGTCAAGCTCTTCATCTTCAACGCCCCCAACAGGATCACGACGCCGACCGCCAAGCCGATCAGGGAGCCCACGATGCCGATGCCGCCGGACACCGAATTGATCATTTCAAACATCTGCGCCTGCTCAGGCGGAATGTTCTCGGGCACTGCACCTGCGCCCGCGCCGATTCCCGCCAGGTTCATGACGAGGCCGGCGCCTTGACCCAGAAAACCTAGGATGGCCGTCACGATCAGGCCGATCGCCGGCCCGTTGACCTTGCCCTGGGCCATGGGGGCGGGCGTGTTACCGCCGTAACTTCCTGTGCTGAGATGGGGTTGATAGGGGTTGTTCTCGTCGAAGCTCATGTCCGTGGTCTCCGGGTGTTGATTGAGCCGTTTCCTTTCCGGACGCAGCCCGAGAGCTTATCATAGCAAAGGGCCGATGCAAGTCTCGGAAACTGCGCGTGGCAGAATTCGGCAGAATTTCAGCCGTGTTGCGACGGTTCACCCGTATTGATGTAACAGATCTTCAGAACCGGTTCTCGGTATGACCTTTCCTCATACGCGACTGACGTTGATTCGACGCCTGTCCGACGGCGGCAGCGACTTAGATTGGCGGGATTTTCTTGACGACTATTGGCCGCCCCTCTGTGCATTCGCCATGCGCTGGGGCGGCCTGTCGCTGGCCGATGCGGAAGACGTCGCAGCCGAAACGCTGCAGGCGATCGTCAAGAATCAATTGCTCTCGCGCTGGCAGGCCCATCGGGCGGCGCGGCTGCGGACGCTGCTTTGCTCGGTCGCCCGCAACGTCATCTCCAATCGGGCGCGGGTCGAGCAAGGGCGAAACCGCATCCTGCGCGGACTGGCGCAAGGCTCCGAGGACGACTTGCCGCCCTCGATCCGGACGTCGCATGAGCCATGCGAAGAACAGGACGACACCTTCTATCGGGCCTGGATCGACGATCTGCTGGACCGCTGCGTCCAGTCGCTGCTGGCCGACCTGCACCGCGTCGGAAAGGGCGATTACTTCCGCGTGTTGTACGGCCGGCTGTGCGAGGGCTTGTCGCTGCCCGAGGTGGCCCAAATGCTACAGATTCCCGCAGCCACGGCGGAAAACTACTACAAGGCAGCCACGAAACGCCTGGCGGCCGAGTTAGAACGAGCGGTGCGTCGGCACGTACAGAAATACTGCAGCGATGGGGCCGAGGACGACGAATTCCGCGCCGAGTGGACGCAACTCTCCGCCTATCTGAAAAAACACGGTGGAATCGAGAACGCCGTGCGATCGTGTCACCAGCGCAGGACCTCCGGGGAACGGCCGTCCCGAGACTCCAAGACGCTGGCCGACACGGCCGCCACCCTGCTCGCGGCGATGCACCAATGAGCCCCGCCGCTTCAGTCTCCGGCCAGGCCGTACTTCGCGGCCCGCGTGCGCATACTGATCCGCTGCGGCAGCAACAAGACGAAGGCCAGGCCGCAGGCCATGCCCAGCAGGTGGCCCAGATTCCAAGCGCTTCCGCCCATCAAAAGGGCACAAACGACGTCCAGAATCTCCAGGATGGGGATGAAGATCAGGCACCAGAAAGTCCGCGCGGAAAACTCGCCGCCGCAGACGAACCAGTAGATGCCGTACTTCGGCTTGCGGAACAGTCCGATCAGCAGGGACAGCGGAAAGACGGCCACGTACCCGATGACCAGCCGCGCCGCGGGCAATAACATGGCCGCGATCGTGATCACGGCAAAGATCGCACCGGACGCGCCCAAAACGGGCCCCGAAGAGAAGACGCGGGCAAGGATTCCCAGGGCCAGCAGCGTGCCCAGGTAGCCCAGCAGGTAATAGCCGTTGCCCAGCCGGCGATTCACCGCGTTTCCGAACACCCATAACGCCCACATGTTGAACAGCAAGTGCCAGAAGCCCGCGTGGGAGAAACCGTACAACAGCAGGCTCAACAAACCCGTGCCTGGGCCGACCGGCCAAGACCAACCGAACAGGCACAAGAAGACGAAACTCAGCACATTCAGGGCGATCAGCAGAAGGTTCGCCAGCGGCAGGCCACGCAGCTGGTCCTGCTGTTTCATTTCCAGGGGCAACAAAATAATCATCACGGTTCTCCCATGCTGCCGGCATCGCGGCGAAGCGACCTGCTCGGACAGGCTACTCGATTCATGTAGCGAGTCGAGCGGTTCCGTAACCAAACCCAGCATTTTGCCAACTTTTCGCGCCTCCTGCTTGCGGTCTGGAGGCTGGCTGCGGCCAGATCGCACGCTGTTGCGTGGACGTAACCGGCATGATAGCTTACTGACGAAGTTCGGCAATCCTCGCCGCTTGCCGGCGAGTCGGTTATCGAGTGAGTTCGGCAATCCTCGCCGCTTGTCGGCGAGTCGGTTAGGCTGGCTGGCTACGAACGACGCCCCAGCCCATGCAGAAATCCGATCCTCGCCGCTTGCCGGCGAGAGGGTTATCGAAGTGAGTCCGGCAATCCTCGCCGCTTGTCGGCGAGTCGGTTAGGCTGGCTGGCTACGAACGAC
>CAYPGE010000006.1:0-37898 GCA_964409865.1 uncultured Pirellulaceae bacterium | reverse complement strand
GCCCCAGCCCATGCAGAAATCCGATCCTCGCCGCTTGCCGGCGAGAGCGTCAGGATGGACGGCACCAGCCTCAAGAACTCGCCGACAAGCGGCGAGGATCGTGGGCGCTCGGGGGCGACAGCGTGGGACACCAGCCTGAAGAACTCGCCGTCAAGCGGCGAGGATCGGGAGCGTTCGGGGGGACGACAGCATGGGACACTAGCCTGAAGAACTCGTCGGCAAGCGGCGAGGATCGTGGCAGGAAAACTCGTGGTGCGGACCGGCAGATTCACCAGACAGCGATCCTCGCTACATTAACCAGATGTCAGGCCAGCACAGGCATTGCATTTCAACCACACGTACCGGGAGCACGAACATGGGAATCTTCAAACGAATCTCCGACATCATCTCCGCGAACTTTAATGACATGGTCGAGGGATACGAAGATCCGGAAAAGATGCTGAGGCAGGCCATCCGGGAGATGGAAGAGGCGATCAACACCGCGAAGCCGGAGGTGGCGAAAGCTATGGCGAGCGAGAAAACGATCGCCAAAGAGCTGGCTTCGAACGAAGGCCAAGTCACGGTCTGGACGCACCGCGCGGAAACGGCCGTCGAGGCCGGTGACGACGACCTGGCTCGGAAGGCGATCACCCGCAAGAAGGAATACGAAAAGATCGCCGCCGCGCTGCGCGATCAGCACGAAGCAGCGACCGAGGCCAGCCAGGCGTTGCGCCGGCAACTGGAGGCCATGCAGGCCAAGCTGAAAGACGCGCAACGACGACTCGGCACGCTCACCGCGCGGCAGAAAGCGGCACAGGTGCGAGCCAAAGTCGCCCAGTCGCAGGCCGGCTTGACACCGGAACTTGACCAGGACGCTTTCAACAAGTTCGATCGGCTGGCCCGCAAAGTGGAAATGGCCGAAGCCGAGGCCGAGGCATTTTCGGAACTCGCGCGCAGCGAGCGTCAGGCGGAACAGGCTGTCGAGGCCCTCGAGTCCAGCGAGGAGATCTCGGACACCGAAGCCGAACTGCTGGAACTGAAGAAGAAACTGAAGAAACCGTAGAATTCCGAGATGGAACTGATCCTGGAATTGCAGTCCGACGACTTCTGGCAGGGCGTGACCTTGCCGATGCTGGAAAACGTCCGCCGCCGGCTGCGGAGTCTCGTTCAGTTCGTGGATCGGGAAAGCGGACGGCAAAAGGTCTATACGGACTTCGAGGACGAATTCGGCACGCTGACCGATGTTCCAGGCCCAGGCTATCAGATCAACGAATTCCCGGACTATCGCCAGAAGGTCGAGCGGTTCGTCCGGGAGCATCAGACGCACGCCACGATTCACCGCTTGAAACACAATCTGCCGATCCATGCGGCCGACATCGCGGCACTGGAGGCGATCCTGTTTTCGGAAGGCGGCCCGTGCAGCAAGCTGCAGTTCGTGGCCACCTACGGGAGCGACCTACCACTTGGCAAGCTGGTCCGCGAAATTGTAGGGCTGGACCGCAAGGCCGCCCAGGAAGCCTTTAGGGAATTCCTGACGCGCGGGAACCTGACGGCGGACCAGATGACATTCATTGGCCAGATCATCGACCATCTGGTCGAGCGCGGCACCATCGACCCGAACCTGTTGATCGACACGCCGTTCACCGATCTGCATCACGAAGGAATCCACGGCGTCTTACCGCACGACGCCCAGGCCCTCCTGCGGACGATTGAGACGATTAACCACAATGCGTTGGTGGCGTAGCGTCTTGCTTCGCGCCCGCACATCACGGGCTCAGACGTACAGAATTCAAAATTGGCGGCGTCTGGTCGTTGCCGCCACCGAAGCGTGTAGGCCGCCAGTTTTGAACTTCCCCAGAGCTTCCCCTTCCAGCTGAACATTCGAGCAAGAACCTTACCAGTGTGGGCAATACCTCGAATCTGGACACGCAACTCCCGAAACGAGAAAAACCCGCGTTTTCTCAGGGAAAACACGGGTTTTCGCGGGGTTCCCGCCAGTGGGCGATGACAGACTCGAACTGTCGACTTCCGCCTTGTAAGGGCGGCGCTCTAACCAACTGAGCTAATCGCCCGCATCGACATCCAGACGTGGATGGCAAGCCTCTGGACTTCCGAGCGAGGCCGAATACTTCGACGACGGACTCTGAGGACCTCGGCGGCTCCAACATCCGTAATCTACCGGGGCAGGGTGCCGGGAGCAAGCTGGTTCGCCCACCTATGTCCTTCCGCGCCAAATATTTTTCAAACGCGTGGTTGTCAAAAATTATTTGCCTCGGTATAAAGTGTTGGAAAGTTTATGTTAAGGCGGTACGGGCAAAAATGGTAACGAGCAGCTTCGTCGCACTTTCGGATTTGGCGATCCTCGACCTGCTGCGCAAGCGGGAAGCGATGACGGTCGCGGAATTCTCCGAATCGCTTGGTGTCACGGCAACCGCGGTGCGGCAACGGCTGAATCGCCTGATGGCTCAACATTTGATCGAGCGGTCGGCAACGAAAAACGGACGTGGCCGTCCAAAACACTGGTATCGGCTGACCTCCAAGGGATTGCAGAAAGCGGGGTCGAATTTTTCGGATCTTGCGGTGGCCCTATGGCAGGAGATTCGGGCGATCCGCGATCCGGAAGTGCGCCGCGGCCTGCTGCAACGGGTCGCCAAACGGATGGCGGTAATGTACGCTGATACGGTCGACGGCAAGACCCTGGAGCAGAAACTGTCAGCCCTGGCGGACTTGTTTGGCGAGCGGCGGGTCCCTTTGGAGCTTGACAAAACGGGTCCGTTGCCGGTCTTAAAGGCGGTGGCGTGCCCCTATCCGGAACTGGCCGATCAGGATCGTTCCATCTGTGCCATGGAGCGACTGCTGTTCGCCGAAGTGCTGGGGGCCGATGTGCGTTTGGTGGAATCGCGTTTGGACGGAAAGCCGGCGTGTATTTTTGAATTGAACTAGAGCGGACGTTCTTTAGCCGTGTTGGAGAAGTAACTGGGCAGTGTTTCTTGCCGATCATCACACGGAGAGGCTGTGAACAGGGTTTTTTGCCGATCATCACACGGAGTGTGATGGCTACTTTGGCAGGGCGACAGTTGGTTCTCGAACGCTGCTCAGTCGACCCCGCGAGGGATAACATGCAGACGAGGCAGAATACGGAAAGCGGTCTGAGAAGCGTGGCTGGCGCGGGCGAGCCGAGCCAGGAGTCCGATTCGTCAGTCGGCTCGCGGCCGTGGATCGAGGCTCGCGTGGAAGAGAACTTCCTGATCACCACGGTCGAACAGGCGATTAACTGGGCGCGGCAGTCCAGCATCTGGCCGATGACCTTCGGCCTGGCCTGCTGTGCGATCGAGATGATGGCAGCCGGCGCCAGCCGGTTTGACATGGACCGGTTCGGTGCGGGCGCGTTTCGAGCGACGCCGCGGCAAGCGGACCTGATGATCGTTGCCGGAACCGTGACGTACAAGATGGCCAGTCGCGTGCGGCGGTTGTACAACATGATGCCCGAACCCAAGTTCGTGATTGCGATGGGCGCGTGTACGGTGGGAGGCGGCCCTTATTTCAAATGGGGCTACCACGTCGTGAAGGGCGTCGACTTGGTGGTTCCGGTGGACGTGTACATTCCCGGCTGTCCGCCGCGGCCCGAAGCGCTGCTGGAGGGGCTGATGCGGATTCAGGACAAAATTCGGGGGCAGAAGTTGGGCAAGCAGAAGGGCTCGGCCAAGGGCCTGCTGGATCTGCGGCGCGGCGTCAAGGTGGAAGACGAACTTCCGGTGCCGCACCACTCGGGCTACGTCGTAGCGCCGGCCGACGAGAAGCCGTTGACGAGTCATCAGAAGATCAAGTCATGACACACACGCTGAAGATTACGAACTTGCACGTCTCGGTCGAAGGCAAACCCATTCTGCGGGGTGTGAACCTGCTGATGCGGTATGGCGAGACGCACGCCTTGATGGGGCCGAACGGTTCCGGCAAGAGCACGCTGGGGCTGGCCATCATGGGGCATCCGAATTATGAGATCACGGCAGGTTCGATCGAGTTAAACGATCGCGACCTGGTGGAATTGACCGCGGACGAACGGGCGCGGGCTGGGCTGTTCATGGCCTTCCAACGCCCTGTCGCGATTCCCGGCGTCAAGCTGGCGGACTTTTTGCGCCACGCCACGACGAACATGCGTCACCCGGAGCGGAAGGAGGGCGAAGAACTGCTGCCGATGCGAGAGTTCCGCAAAGAGTTGAAATCCAAGATGGAGCAGTTGCGGATGGACATCGAATTCGCCCGCCGGTACGTGAACGACGGCTTCTCCGGCGGCGAGATGAAGCGAGCGGAAATTCTGCAACTGGCCATGCTGCAGCCGAAATTCGCCATCCTGGACGAGACGGACAGCGGTTTGGACGCGGACGCAGTGCGGTTGGCCAGCGAGAGCATCGCCGAGATCGGCCGCGAGAAGATGGGGCTGTTGATCATTACGCACCACGACAAGTTGCTGGAGCATAATCCTCCCGATTTTACCCACGTGATGCTGGGCGGACGCATTGTCGAGACGGGCGGCGTGGAACTGGCTCATGAACTGCACCGGCACGGCTATGACCGCATCCGCAAAGCCAATCCCGAAGCGGACGCGCGCAACCAGGCTATGTTGGGGCAGGAGGAGTTGCTGAGCGTCTGACGCGCGCGACGCGTCCGCCCCGATGGCAAGTCCCTGGAAACAGCAACCTCCGTTTGCCAACCAGCGAGGGGATCACACCGATGGCTACTGATGTCGCAACGCTTTCGCCGCACGACCAGATCGGCGAAATCAACAAATACGACTTCCGCACCAAGTCCGAGGCGGTTTTCAAAGCCCGCAAGGGCTTGGACGCGGACATTGTTAACCAGATCTCGGACCTGAAAGGCGAGCCCGCGTGGATGCGCGAGTTCCGCTTGAAGTCGCTGGGGATCTTCGACTCCAAGCCGATGCCGACCTGGGGCGGAAAGTTCAACGTCGATTTCCAGGATCTCTACTACTACCTGAAGCCGACCGACCGCCAGGGCCGTTCCTGGGACGAAGTGCCCCAGGCCATCAAGGACGCGTTCGAAAAACTCGGCATTCCGGAGGCCGAGCGGAAGTTCCTGGCCGGCGTCAAAGCCCAATTCGAGAGCGAGGTCGTGTACGGTTCGCTGAAGGAGGACTTGGCCAAGAAGGGGGTGATCTTCACGGACACCGATTCCGCGGTCCGCGAGCATCCCGATCTGGTCCGGGAGTACTTCTCGACCATCATTCCGCCGGACGACAACAAGTTCGCGGCCCTCAACTCGGCGGTCTGGTCGGGCGGTTCCTTTATTTATGTGCCGCCGGGTGTGAAGATCGAGTTCCCCCTGCAAGCCTACTTTCGGATCAACGCCGAAAGCATGGGCCAGTTCGAGCGCACGCTGATCATCGTGGACGAGGGCGCCGAGGTACACTATGTCGAAGGCTGCACGGCCCCCATGTACAGCACCGAAAGCCTGCACTCGGCCGTGGTGGAAATCGTCGTTAAACGGGGCGCACGCTGCCGGTATTCGACGATCCAGAACTGGGCCAACAACATCTACAACATGGTGACCAAGCGGGCCATGGCTTACCAGGATGCCACGATGGAGTGGATCGACGGCAATTTGGGCAGCCACCTGACCATGAAGTACCCTGCGGTCTACATGATGGAGCCCGGCGCGAGGGGCGAGATCCTGTCGATCGCGTTCGCCTCGGCCGGCCAGCACCAGGATGCGGGCGCGAAACTGGTCCACTGCGCTCCCCACACCACGGGACAGATCATCTCCAAGTCGATCTCCAAGAACGGCGGCCGCAGCAGCTACCGCGGACTGGTCAAAGTCGAGCACGGCGCGAAACACGCCAAGTGCAAAGTCGTGTGCGACGCCCTGCTGCTGGACTCCAAGAGCCGCAGCGACACCTATCCCTATATCGAGGTCGCGGAGCAGGACGTGGCTGTGGGGCACGAGGCCAGTGTGTCCCGGATCGGCGAGGAGCAGCTGTTCTACCTGATGAGCCGCGGGCTGACCGAGTCGGAGGCCAGCACGATGATCGTCAACGGCTTCATCGAGCCGCTGGTCAAGGAGTTGCCGATGGAGTACGCGGTGGAGATGAATCGCCTGATCCAGTTGCAGATGGAAGGGTCGGTGGGATAGGTTGACCGACGAGGCATGATGACAGCTCTAGCAACAGAAACCTCATTTTCACCCGCGTCCGTCGCGGCGTTTCTGGAATCGCGGAACGAACCGGGTTGGTTGCTGGACCAGCGCCGGGCTGCTTGGCAAATGTTCGGCAAGATGGATTGGCCGGGGCGGCGGGATGAGGAGTGGATCCGCACCGATATCCGCTTGTTCAAGTTGGACAAGTTCTCGCTGCCTGCCGCACGGGAGGCCGCGGCTGCTGCGCCGTCTTCGGTGCTGAGCGAGGGCGTCGAACTGGCTGGAGTTTCGGTCTCGTTGGACAGCTGGCCGTCGTCCAACCGGCTGGATCGCCGCTGGGCGGAGCAAGGCGTGTTGTTGGGGAGCCTGGACCAACTGGTTGTGGAGCACGGCGAGCGACTGCGTCCTTTCCTGCAGCGGCGGATCGTCAATCCTTACTACGACAAGTTCGCTTGCTTGCACACCGCCTGCTGGTCCGGCGGACACGTGCTGTACGTTCCCCGCGGCGTGGTCGTGGATCAGCCCGTTCACATGCTGTCGGCGATGTCCGACGGCCGCGTCGATTTCGGGCACGTGCTGGTGATCCTGGAGGACGGCGCCGAGGCGACCGTGCTGACGGAGACGGCCGGCTTCGGCGAAACCGACGGCGGTCTGCACTGCGGCGCCACGGAGATCATCGTGGGACGCGGAGCCAATCTGCGGTTCGTGAACCTGCAGGATTGGGGCCAGGGCGTCTGGCACTTCGCTCATCAGCGGGCCGTGGTTGGGCGGGACGCATCGCTGCAGTGGACCGTCGCGGCGCTGGGCAGCCGGTTGGCCAAGGTGAACCAGCACGTCGGCCTGATGGGCGAAGGGGCCAGTTGCCAGGTGAACGGCGTGCTGTTCACCGAGGGCAAACAGCACCTGACCTACCACACGCTGCAGCATCACGAGGCACCGCACTGCCACAGCGACTTTCTGTACAAGGCGGCCTTGCAGGACCGCTCGCGCACCGTGTGGCGGGGGATGATCAAGGTCGATCCCGGCGCGCAGAAGACGGACGGCTACCAGCGCAACGACAATCTGCTGCTGAGCGATCACGCGCGGGCCGATTCCATCCCGGGGCTGGAGATCGAAGCCGACGACGTGCGTTGCACCCACGGTTCCACCAGCGGCAAGGTCGACGACGAATTGGTCTTCTACGCCATGAGCCGCGGGTTCACTCGCCGGGAAGCCGTCCGCATGATTGTGAGCGGGTTCTTCCAGCAGATTTTCGATCGCATCACCATCGAAAGTGTGCGGGACGCGCTGGGGCATGCCATCGCGGCGCGGGTCCGCGAGTACAACTAGCAGCGAAGGAGCGGGACGGTGTCGGAGTTCGTCAAAGTCGCCAAAGTTGCGGACATGCCGGACCCCGGCAAGCTGACGCTGGAGGTCGAAGATTCGGTCGTGGTGCTGTTTCGCGTAGACGGCCGCTTCTACTGCATCGACGACGTCTGCACCCATGACGGCGGCCCGTTGGGCGAAGGCCAACTGCACGACCACGCCATCGCCTGTCCTCGTCACGGGGCGAAGTTCGATATCCGCACAGGCCGGCCGCTGACCATGCCGGCGACCGTGCCGACCCTGGTACACGAAGTCAAGGTCGAGGGCGAGGACGTCTACGTGCGGATCAACGAAGCGTGACATGAGGAGCAGCACCATGCCATTGTCTGAAGACGTGGTCCGCGAAGAGTTGAAAAAGGTCCTGGATCCCGAGATGTTCATCAACATCGTGGACTTGGGCTTGGTGTACCTGATCGAAGTCCTGCCGCAAGAAGACGGCAAGTCCGACGTCAAGATCGAGATGACGATGACCAGCCCGATGTGCCCTGCCGCCCCGCAGATGATCGACGCCTGCAAGCACGTGCTGTCGCAGTTGTCCGAGGTCAACGCGGTCGAAGTCAAACTGGTCATGGACCCGCCATGGACTCCCGACAGAATGACGGAAGACGCCCGCGACCAGTTGGGGATCTTCTGAAGACTGCGCCCATGGAGCAACTGTTGCGGTCCGACCTGCTAAGCCGGAATCGGCCCGCGAGCCAATTCGGTGTGGGACCGCTGGCCGACCTGCCGCTGGCCGGCTCACCGATCAAGGTCGATCCACGGCCGATGCGGAAGTGACGAAGGCCACTTCACCCAAGGAACGGCGCCGCACACCGGCCTCGTCACGAACGTGAGCGCGATTTCCCAATGCCCTTGGTCAACTGAAAGAGCGTTTCTCATGAACCGGACCACCATTCTCGCAATCTCCGCGGGGCTGCTGGCCTTGGCGTCGAGCTTCGGGCGAGCCGGGGAGGCGGTCGCGGGCCAGCCTGCGGTCGACCTGGCGGTGCCGCGAATCCAGATGACCTTGGATGGGCCGATGGCGGCGCGCGTGGACGGCATCATCCGCAACTGGCTGATCCCGGCTCCGGATGCGAATCCGGGAATGCTCGAAATGATGCGATTGCGCGACCGCCAGCCGCCCTACGAAAACCCGGTCCCGTGGGCAGGCGAATTCGTCGGCAAGTACCTGACATCGTGTGTGCTGACCTGCCGCCTGTCGGATGATCCGACACTGCGCGAGGTGACCGCGCGGGTCATGCGCGAACTGATCCGGACCCAGGCCGAAGACGGCTACCTCGGTCCGTTTCCCGACAATCATCTGCTGGCGCGATGGGACCTGTGGGGACATTACCACTGCATGTTGGCCATGATCCTGTGGCATCAGGACACGGGAGATACCGAAGCGTTGCAGGCTGCGTGCCGCGCGGCGGACCTGATGAGCGCGACCTTCCTGGACACCGGCAAGCGGGTGCATGACGCCGGCTCGCACGAGATGAACATGGCCGTGATCCATGCCCTCGGCCTGCTGTACCGCCAGACCAAGAAGGACAACTACTTGCGGCTGATGCGCGAAATCGAGCAGGACTGGCAGAAGCCGCCCGCGGGCGACTACCAGCGGATGGCGCTGCGCGGCGTTGAGTTCTACCAGACCCCCAAGCCGCGTTGGGAAAGCCTGCACCCGATGATCGGTCTGGCCGAACTGTTCCGCATCACGGGCGACGACAGCTATCGGCAATCGCTGGTCCATTGGTGGCGGAGCATCTACCGCACCGACGTACACAACTCGGGCAGCTTCAGCACCGGCGAACAGGCGGTCGGCAACCCGTTCCAGCCGGGCGCGATCGAGACCTGTTGCACCGTGGCGTGGATGGAATTGGGCGTCGAGGCGCTGCGGCTGACCGGCGACAGCCGGATCGCCGACGCGCTGGAACACGCGACGTGGAACGCGGCGCTGGGGCACGAACATCCCAGCGGCCGGTGGTGTACCTACGATACGCCGATGAATGGGAAGCGGCTGGCGTCCGCCCACAGCATCGTGTTCCAGGCGCGGCCCGGCACGCCCGAACTGAACTGCTGCAGCGTCAACGGCCCCAACGGCCTGGGCCTGATCGGTCAATGGGCGGTGCTTGGCGGGAACGACGGCCTGTACCTGAACTACTACGGACCGGGAAAAACCGAGGTCAAGCTGGCGGACGGTTCGGTCTGGTCGTTCATCCAGACCACCGACTACCCTTGCAACGGGACCGTGGAAGTGGAGGTGCGGCCCCCGCAAGCGGCGCGTCTGCCGTTGCTGGTGCGGATCCCGGAGTGGTCCCGCAAGACCAAAGTCGCCGTCAACAGCGCGCCCGTCGAACAGGTGACCGCGGGGAGCTATCTGAAGCTCGACCGCACCTGGAATCCGGGCGACAAAATCGTCCTGCAACTCGACCTGCGGGTGCGGGCCTTGCGCGGCGACCACCACGTCCAGTTCAACACGTCGCTGCTGCGCGGCCCGATCCTGCTGACGTTCGACCAGAAGTACAACACCATGGACCCGGCCGACATGCCGGAGCTGGATCTGGCCGCGTTACCCCTGACGCTCCTCGCGGCCGACGATCCGCTTCTGAAGGACTTGCGGTTCAGCCCCATCGTGGCCGTTTCGACCGTTGCGGAAAAGGGGTCAGGACTCTTTTCTGCGCAGCATCCTTTGGACCGTTCCGGGAAAAGAGTCCTGACCCCTTTTCCGCAACGTGTGGTGCTGTGCGATTTCGGCTCGGCGGGCGCTTACGGCACCTTGTACCGTTCGTGGCTGCCCGTGCGCAACGCGCCGCTGGCACCGTTTCATCTGCAACATCCCGAAGCCAACGCCGTGCTGCCGGTGGAAGAAGTCTTCTTCGCGTGGAGCCAGGCAGAACCCGGCTCGGTCTACGATCTGCGGATCGCGGCCGACGCGGAGTTCAAGACGGTGCTGCTGCACGAGAGCGATCTGGAGAACTCGGAATTCCGTTGGTTGCCGGAAAAGGGGTCAGGACTCTTTTCTGCGCAGCCCCCGTCGGGCCGTTCCGGGAAAAAAGTCCTGACCCCTTTTCCCGCTGGGGCGGCGCCGGCGGATTCGGGCGCGAAATACTACTGGCAGGTCGACTCGCGGCACGGCGACGGGCGCGCCGGCGCGGTCAACGGCCCGCTGTCGTTCACCCTGGACGCCAGCGTTCCGACCAGCCTGCAAGGCGTGGTGGTCCGAGCGGCGCTGGCAGGCAAGCCGGAGCCGCAGGAGGGGCGGTTGCTGGTCAGCACCGACGTGGTCCCGGCGGCGGGCCGCGACGGGGCGGCGGCCGGCGCGCTGGCCTTCAACGGCAAGTCCACGAAGCTGGTCTACGACGCACCGCAGTTCCCGCTGCGGACCTACACCTTCGCCGCCTGGCTCTGCCCGCAAGGTCTGGCGGTGGACGGCCGCCGCTGGCACCAGATCGTTTCCGCTTGGTGCGCGCCGGTCAACGATCCGCTGCGCGTTTCTATCCAGGACATGGAACTGGTGGTGGCCATCGAACAGTCGGGCGGTGGATGCCGCTTGTCCGGCGGCCACGTGGAGAACGGCAAGTGGTATCATGTGGCCGTGGTCAAGAAGTTCACGGAACTGACGCTGTACGTCAACGGCAAACCGGTCGGCCGGGCCACGGTGCCGGCGAGTTACCAGCCGGGGCCGAAGAACGTGGGCATCGGCTGCAACCCCAACTACACCGGCCCGGAGGTCTTTCAAGGCGCCCTGGCCGAGGTCTTGTTGGTGCGCGAAGCCTTGCCGGAGGAGGAGATAAAGAGACTGGCCGGCGTCCCGTGACGCGGCTTCGGAGCATCGTCGCCGGGAGCAGGGAGACTGCCGGCCGGTGCGCGGCGGGCGGCGCTGGCGGGGCTGAACGACAACAAACCTCGTGTGCAAAAAGGCTACTTACCATGAACAGGCTTTTGCAGCTTTTCGCCACAGTCGCAGTGACCGTCGGATGCGACGCTTCCCGAGCTGCGCATCGGAGCGACGCGCTGGACGCTCACGAGGCTCAGCCGACGGCCGGGCAGCCCAAAACCGTGCCGGTGACCACCGTCTTTCCCGGCGCGCAATGGGCGGAGGCTACGCCCGAGTCGCAGGGCGTGGACGGCGCGAAGCTGAACGAAGCCGCCGAGTTGCTGGAGCGCACCGTGGGCGCCGACGGTGCGCTGGAACTGATGGTCATCCGTCACGGGCGGATGATTTGGAAAGGCGACAACATCGACAAGCGGCACGGCGTCTGGTCGGCGACCAAGTCGTTCACCAGCACCGTGCTGGGACTGCTGATCGCCGACGGCAAGTGTTCGCTCGACACGCGCGCAGCGGACGTGCTGCCCGAGTTGAAGGCGCATTACCCCGACGTGACGCTGCGGCATTTCACGACGATGACCAGCGGCTACCGCGCCGTGGGCGACGAGACAACCGGCAGCTACAAGCACGGCCCCAGCAATACGCCGTTCGTGCCGAATCCGCAACCGCTCTTCACGCCGCCCGGCTCGCAGTACGCCTACTGGGACTCCGCGATGAACACGTTCGCACTCGTACTCACGAAGATCGCTGGCGAGCCGATCGAACGGCTGTTCAAACGCCGCGTCGCCGACCCGATCGGCCTGAAGAACTGGGACTGGGGCGACTACGCGACCGTAGACGGCGTGGTGGTCAACGGCGGTTCCGGCAACGGCAACAAGCACATCTTCATCACGGCGCGGGAACTGGCGCGGTTCGGGCTGCTGTTCCTTAACCACGGCCGGTGGAACGGCAGGCAACTGCTGCCCGAGTCGTGGGTCGCCGAGGCCACGCGCGTTCAGGTGCCGGCCACCCTGCCGTGGGCGCAACCGGAAAGCGAGATCGACGGCCGCGGCGTGTACGGCTTCAACTGGTGGCGCAACGGCGTCAAGCCCGATGGTACGCGAAAGTTGCCAGCGGCCCCGGAAGGCACGTTCTGGGCTTCCGGCCACAACAACAACAAGTGCTTCGTCATCCCCGAGTGGGACATGGTCATCGTCCGCCTGGGCCTGGATGGCAAGGCGAAGGACGAGGCGTGGAACGGATTCCTGAGGAAAGTCGCGGAATCTCTGAAAGGACCCGACCAACCATGAAGACGACGTGCGTCCTGGCCCTGTTGCTCAGCCCCGCCGTGCTGTCGGCGCCGGTGATCGCCGCGGACCCGCCGAGGCCGAACGTGCGGTCTGATGCTGCGGCGGAGTCGGAGACCAAACGGAAGCAAGACGAGCGGCGGCTGTTTCAGACGCAGGAGCTGATCACGGCCCTGCCCGGCACCTGGATCTTCCAACCGGGCCAAACGCCGCGCATCGTCTGGCGCGATGTGGAAACCGTCCAGCGTCTGGGCGCGGACGCTCGGCTTCGCGTCCGCTGGTTCGACGCGCAGCTGAACGAATTCCCCGCGCCCCAGGAATCCGGCCGCTGGCTCGCCTGGCTCGAAGGAACCGCGCCCAACGGCACGCCGTTCCGCCGCTCGTTGACTTTCTACGAACTGCCCAAGCAACTCCCCACCTCCTACACGCCCGACCTGACCATCGCGCTGCCGCACTTTCCCGGCGCGCAGGCCCCGGCCGTGCTGCAAGAGCATCAAGCCGAAGTGGTCCGCGTGGCCAACGAGATCCTCCCCCACGCGGTCCTCGACAGCGAGAAAGGGGCGATCTTGCTCGCCGGTCTGGCGGAGTTCAAGCCGTTGGGAAGCCCGGCTCGGTTCGTCGAGTCGGCTGCCGTCCTGAACGACGACTATCATCTGGCCTTGAAGCTCAAGGTCCAGGGATTGCAGCAGCGCGTCCGCCCGCTCCAGCCACCCCGTCGCCGCAAACAACCCGCCGTCGTCCTGCACGAGGGCCCGCTGGCCGAAGCCGGCATGCGTCCCGACGCCAAGACCAAGATCGACGACGTCTGCCGAGCCTGGGCGGAGGATACGGGCGAGCCGTTTGTGACCCTGGTTGCGCGGCGGGGCGTCATCGTCACCCACGAAGCGTTCGGCCGGGATCCCAGCGGCCGACCGATCACCCGCGATTACCGCTGCTGGGTCGCCTCGATCACCAAGACCGTCACGGCGTTGCTGTTCAGCCAGTTCGTCGATCAGCGCTTGATCGCCTGGGACGATCCGCTGTCCGCGGTCTTCCCCGACTATCCGCCGAACGATCCGCACGTGCCGACGTTCCGGCAGTGCTTCAATCACACCAGCGGTCTGGCGGGCCACGGCGAATTTGGCGGCATGCGCAATCCGCACCTGGAAAACATCGTCCTGAACGGGATCGACGTGAACGAACCCAACGTCAGGTACGCCTACAGCGGCCTGGGCTTTGAGTTGGCCGCCAAGGCGATGGAACTGATCGCCGGCAAGAGTGCCGTTCGGGTTTACGACGAACACCTCTTTCGCCCGCTTGACTTTGGCGACGTGCCGATCGGCAATGCCAGCTCCGACGGCGAGTTCACCGCGCTGGAACTCGGCATCCTTGCCCAATGGGTCGCCAACCGCGGCAGCTACGGCCCGTGGGAGTTCATCGCGCCCGAAACGTTCGACCAACTCTTGCCACAGCCCCTGCGCGTACCCGACCACGGCTCCGTCGCGGACGAGGGACTCGGCCTGCACTGGATCCGGCACGCCAAGCCGGGGGCGCCGCCGTTCTCGAAACGTCCCGCAGACCTGCTGTTCAGTCCGCGCACCGTCGGGCACGGCTCCTTCTCCGGCTGCATCTTCGTCGTCGATCCGGAGCCGCAATTGGTCATCACGCAAGTCCGCAAGCACAGCGGCCCCCGTAGCGGCGAATGGTCGCCCCGGTTCTTTCAGACCGTTGCGGCAGCGGTCAAAGGCCCCCCTTGAATGTTCTTTTCTTTTTCTTTCCAAAAGTGCAGCGTGATAGTGACACACGGCTCGCGGCGAAGCGGCGGCTTGCCAGACGCTCTGCGAATGTTTACGTTTGATGCTGCTTCAGTCCCAGTCAGGCCCATCACCACGGGAGAATTCAGCATGGCAACGATCTTGGAATCCAATCTGGTGGCATTGGAGTACTCGCGATATTTTGTCAACGCGTTGTTGGACACGATTCCCGAAGATCAATTGTGTCATCAGCCGTTTCCCGGCGCGAACCACGCCTTGTGGATCATGGGCCATCTGGCCAGCGTGGATGCATTTCTGCTGCAAGCGTCCGGCGGCCCGTCTGACCCGCAACTGGAAACGTTTCAGCCCGTGTTTTTCATGAAGTCGCAGCCCAGTCCGAATCCTGGCGATTACCCGCCCGTGACCGAAGTCCGAGCCTGGTTGGAGAAGACGCGAAGAACGGTCCTCGATTGGTTCCGCTCGCAAACCGAGGCGGAACTCAGCACGCCGCTGCCGGAAGGGCTGCGAGAGATCGCGCCGGATCGGCTGTGCCTGATCGCCCGACTGGCGATTCACGAGGCAGGCCACGGCGGGCAGCTGACGGCGATCCGCAAGAGCCTGGGCCTGGCCCCGGTATTTGCCTAACGCCGCCCGGATTCACCGTCGCAATCGTTTAACGGCAAGCCGAAGGCGACTGCGTTGGGGCGTCGCCAGCGCGCCCTGCCAGCCAAACCTTCGTTTATACGGGTTGTAGCGACGAATTGACAGAAGTCAATTTCGCAAAATGATTTGACGATCCTACTCAAAAGGATTGTGCCTTCCCCTAGATCTAAGTGCGTGTCCAAGGAGGGACCGCGACCGGGAAACCAGCGGTCCAACGGCGCCGCGTCGCGATCGTCTTTTCGCCTTGGGCTGCCTTTTCCAATTGAGGAGACTCTGCATGCTCCGGTCGCCGCCACGCCGCGCGAGCATGGTCCGTTGGTTGACGTGCCTCGCTGCCGGGACCTTGACCCTGGCCCTCTGTCTGATGTCCCGCGCTCAAGAGTCCTACCGCTACGCTCTCGGTACGTCCGGTCTGAAGGCGGCGACAGTGCCGCCTCCCGGCAACTACTGGTTGTTCTACAACTTCATCTACTCCGCGGATCAGATGGTCGATGCCGCCGGGAATCCGGCGAAGGATTTCGCTGGCGATCCCGTCGACTTTGACATTTACGCCTACGCCAACGCGCATCGCTTCGTGTTCGTCACGGAACATAAGATCCTTGGCGCAGAATTCAGCTGGAATTTTGCGGTTCCCTTCGTCGGCACCGACTTGAAAATCACCAACTACGGCATCGCCGACAGTTCGTTCGCGCTGGGAGACATCTATGTCGAGCCGTTCATCATTGAATGGCATTTGCCTCAGCTTGACATCGGCGTGGGATACGGGTTCATCGCGCCCAGCGGGCCGCGGCGTGCGAATCGTCCCTCACTGCCCGGCAAGGAGTATTGGACCCATTACCCTGTGTTCGGCGCGACATACTACTTCGACGAAGATCGGACTTGGACGGCGGCCCTGCTGGGGCGCTACGAAGCCAATACCGAGGTCCAGGGCAGAGACTATCGGCCCGGCGATCACTTCAACTTCGAATGGGGGCTCGCCAAGACCATCAAGACTCTGGATGTGGGAGTTTCCGGCTACTGCGATTGGCAGGTCACGGACGATTCCGGCACGGACCCTGTCAATACCGGCGTGCGGGACCGCTCGTTTGCGATCGGCCCGGAGGTCCATTACTTCTTCGTCGAGCAGAAGTTCGGATTCCACCTCCGGGCCTGGTGGGAATTCGGCGTCCGCGACCGCTCGCAGGGCGAAATCATCACTCTGACGTTCGTCAAACCGTTCTGATCCTGTCGAGCAGTCGCTTGGCCTCGATCAGGTCCGGGGTGCCGAACCCTTCCGTGAACCAGTTATAGATTGGTGCGAGGATCGCCAGCGAATTGGACGTCAGGCCTTGCTGCTGCTTCAAGCGGCCCCAACTCAGCGCGATGCGCAGTTCTCGCGATTTTGCCTGTTGGCGACGCGCGATTTGCATCGCCCGCTGGAAACAGGCTTCCGCCTCGGGCGCCTCGGGGGTACGGGCCAGCAGCAGTTCGCCACGGAGCCGCAGCAGTTCGGCTTCCAGGTACCGTTCCGTCGAGTGGGTTTGGACGGCGACGGCTTTGTCCAGCTGCACCTGGGCCTGGGCCGGCTTACCCAGATCGAGATAGGTTTCGGCCAGGTAACAGAAATGGTGCGTCAGCGATAGTTTCGCGCCCGTCGCCTGATACGTGTCCTCGCCCTGCTGCAGGTCCCGGAGGGCTTCCTGCGGCTTGCCGTGCCGCAACTGGCACGCTGCCCGGCACATCAGGGCCTGCGCTTCTCGGAACACGAATCCCTGCTCGCGGGCCAGCGCCAACTCGGCCTCGACGCACTTCTCGACCTCCTCATCCAGCCGGCAGTACTGGGCGATCCGGCGACGGTGATATAGGGCGAATGCCTGGCTGAAGGGATGCGCCACCTGATCGGCCAGCGCCAGCGCCTGCTGCAGGCGTTGGAAGGCTTGATCCGGATAGCCCAACTGCCAAAGGGCCAGCGCCATGTGGCACAGGATGGTCACGCCGCAGTTCAGGCCGGTCCGCAGGGAATACTGGCGTGAGCGCTCCAGGTCGAACTGCGCCCAGCCGGCCTCCAGGTGCTGCATCGACTTGATGAAGTCGCCGCGATAATAGTACGTGTTGCCGGGCAGGAAGTGGGCTTCGGTCAACAAATCCCGGCCCTCGGCCGTTTCGGCCAGAAGCAGCGTCTCGTCGCACAGCTCGCAGCATTGGTCCAATTCGTCGCGCAGCAACCGCCAGACCCACATGCCGCGGAGGACGAAGAACAACCGGACCGTGGCCCGCAGCGCCTCGCACAACTGGCGGGCGCGGCCGAAGCAGTCGCCCACCTCCGGCGCTGAATACCCCTTGGCCGCCATCAACACCACGCCCAGCGGCACCAGGAAGTCCAGCTCCTGCTGGTCGCGCTGCGGCGCGGGCGGCAGCGTCGAAAGCAGCTGCAAGCCGCGTTGGAATTGCTCGATCGCTTCGCGGTTGGCCGAGCGCATCTGCGAACGCTGCCCGGCCTGGAGCCAGTAGGGGACCGCCGTGGCGGCCTGACCGGCTTCCGTCCAGTGATGGGCCAGCAATTCCGGGTGCCTTTCGACGGTCTCCGGCGACTGCGTCTGCAGTACCTCGGCGATCCGCTGATGGAATCCCTGCCGTTGCTTCTTGAGCATCGACTGGTAAGCCGCCTCCTGCAGCAGGGCGTGCTTAAATTGGTAGTAGCTTTGAGGCGGCCGGCCACGCTGGAAGAGGATCTCGCCGCCGACCAGTTTTGCCAATTCGTCCTGCAACTGGGTTTCCTCGAATCCCGCTACGGCCCGCATCAGTTCGTAGCTGAACTCGCGTCCAAGCGCCGCGCCCAGTTGGACGACGTCGTGGATACTGGTCAGACGATCGAGCCGAGCGGCCAGCAGGTCCTGGAGAGTGGCGGGGATCTTGGCCGAGGAGAAAGACGAGGTCAGTTCCAGCTGGCCATCGGCCATTTTCAGGCCGCCGGATTCCAGCAGCATTTTCGTGTATTCTTCCACGAACAGCGGCACGCCGCCCGTCCGCTCCGCCATTTGTTCGACGATCGCCGGCGGCAGGCGCCGGCTGCCCGTCTGCCGCTGCATCATTTCCGCGACCTGCTGTTTGCGCAGCCGGCTAAGCGTCAAGTGCGTCTGGTGCGTTCGCGCCGACCACGGGACTGTGAATTCCGGCCGGAAAGTGAACAACGCGAGCAATCGCTGACCGGCAACCTGGTTAATCAGAAGTTCCAGCAGTTCGAGCGTCGACGGATCGCTCCAGTGCAAATCCTCGACGATGAACAAGACCGGCTGCACCTCGGCCAACTCGCCTAGCCAGTTGACCAGCGCATCCAGCGTCCGCTGTTTCTGTCCGGCGGGACTGAGATTCAAAGGCAGGTAGCGGCTGCTGCTGGGAATCGACAGCAGGGCGGCAAACAACGGGATGATTTCGCCAAGCTTGTCCGCGTGCCGTCGTTGGAAGTAACGTTCGAGCTTGTCCAGCCGCGCGTCGACGCCTTCGTCACGGCCAAACTCCAGCACGTTCTGGAAGTGCTCCGTGACCGGGTACAAGCCGGTATTCTGATAGTACGGCGAACATCGCCACTCGACCACCAACGGCACCGCTTCCTCGGCCGTCTGTTGAACGTGCTCCTTCAACTCGTACACCAGTCGCGATTTGCCCAATCCCGCGTCACCCGACAACAGCACCACCTGGCCCTGGCCCTCGCTGGCGTCGGCCCAGTGCTTCTGCAGCAGCGAGACCTCCAGATCGCGGCCGACCAACGGCGTCAGCCCCGCCTGCTGGGCGACCTCGATCCGGCTGTGGGCCTGTGTCTCGCCCACGACGCGAAAAATCTCGACCGGCTCTGCGACGCCCTTGACGGCCAGCGAGCCCATCGGTTCGCATTGAAAGAAGCCCTGCACTAATCGCTGCGTCGCCTGGCTGACCACCACCCCGCCTGCCTGGGCGGCGGCGTTTTCCAGCCGCGTGGCAATCGACGGCGCCTCGCCGACCACGGAAATGACGCTGCCCGCGGAGGAAGAGGACGTCGACTCGCTGACGACGGCCAGCCCCGTGTGAATCGCGACCCAAGCCGCGACTTGAGCCCGATGTTGCTGCCGCCAGTTCGGGTTCCACCGCCCCAATTCCCGGAGCAGCACCATGCCCATGCGGACGGCTCGCAGGGCCGCGTCTTCTTGCGCGACGGGGTAGCCGAAGCACACCAGCAAATCCTCCGCGGCCGTCGGCGCCGGCGTGCCCGCGAACTGTTGGGCCACCTGCGCGCACAGGTCTCGGAATTGCTGAATTAGTTCGTTTTGCGATTCCAAGTCGAGTTCCAGAACCGAGCCGTCTGGGCCGTCGATCTCGAACTTGCAGTACAGCACGGTGACTTGACGCCGCGCCGCCTCCCGAGCCCGCCGCGCCGATGACGGTACGTCGAGCGTCGGCAGGCTGTCCGCGCGCCGGGATGAGGGGAGCGGACCGGCCGGCGCGCGAAACGCGGCACTGCCTTCCAGCGCGGGGGAGGCCAAGACCTGCCGCAACTCCTCCGCCATGTCAGCGGCCGTGGTGTAACGCTGCGTGTGCTCCTTGGCCAGAGCCTTCAGGCAGATGCTTTCCAGCTGGCGCGGCAGGCTGGGCACCAACTGCCTGGGTGGCTGCGGGTCGTCTTCGAGGACTTGCCGGCACAACTCCTGGGCATCACGAGAGCGAAAGGGCAGGCGCCCGCACAGGAGTTCGTACAGGATCACGCCCAGGGAATAAATGTCGGTGCGTCCGTCGATCCGGTGCGCCAGGCCACGGAACTGTTCGGGAGACATGTAGGGCAGCGTCCCGGAGACCGTACCTCGTTGGGCACCGGGCTCGTCAGACTCGCTGATCCCCAGGCCGAAGTCCACCAGCACGGGCCTCAGACCCTCGATCAGAATGATGTTCTCCGGCTTCACGTCGCGGTGGACCGTGCTGTGGGAATGGGCGTGGGCCAGGGCATCCGCCACGTCCGCTGTGATGCGTGCGGCCTCTTGCCAGGTGAGCGTGTGTGCGGCCAGCCATTGGCGGAGCGTCGTACCGTGCAGGAAGTCGGAAACGATGTAGCATTGGCCGTCTGCTACTCCGACGTCGTAGACGGTCACGATGCCTGGATGCCGTAACTGGGCAGCCCGGCGGGCCTCGCGCAGGAACTCCTCGACTTGCTGCTCCGACGCCGCGTGCCGCGGCACTTTGATCGCCACCGCTCGGTCCAATTGCGTGTCGTGTCCGACGTACACCGCGCCGAAGCCGCCCTGGGTCAAGATCCGCCGCACTTCGTAGCGTCCAAACCGTTGGGGCACATCCTGTTCGGCGGGGGACCGCGCAGCAACGCGGCCATCGGTGGAGAACGCCTCCGTCTCGGCAATCGGATCCGCCGCGCCCGCCGGTGTGGGCGGCGTCGCCGTATCACACACTGCGCCAGAGACGCCGCGCTGTTTGCCGGAAGTTGGCCGACCAGACTCGGAAGGACTGCTCATGCCGACATGTCGCCGCGGAAAGGACGGAAAGAAAGTGCACTCAAGGAGTAGTTTAGCGTTTCTCCGCGTGGGGTGCCAGCGAGAACGTCGTCACGGTGGCGGGTTGAGGCGACCTGCTTGGCGAGCCGCGACACCTGGAGGCGGTTGCAAGGAAACTCGCTCCGCGAGATGATTAGCCTCCTTTATGGCCGGACTTCATACCAGGTGACCTTGGTGGCGCCCCAGGCGACGAAGCGGCCTCCCTGGGGATGGACGATAATCCGCCGCACGTCGCGGTCCTTCAGCGGCGCCTCGCTCAGCTTCTCGCCCCGCGTACCGAAGACTTGCATGTGTTGATTATTCGGCGAGTACATCTGGCCCGACTGGGGATCAAAGCCCAGTGCGCTTGGGTTGGCCCCGTTGGACAGAGACAGCAGTTGCCGATCCAGTTTCTTGGCATCGTAGATGGCGATGACAAAATTCCCGTCGCCATTGCCGCCGCCGGTCGGCAGGGCCGTCTTGGTCCCGTCGCCGCTGAGCACGAAATGCGTCGTGTGGCCGTTCTCCAAGACAGGCCCGCGCTCCTCAAAGATCAGGTCCTGGCCGTCGACCCGAAAACGCGTGATGCTCCGCGAAGCCATGAACAGATGCTTTCCGTCCTGCGTCAGCTCCAGGTTGCGCAACGGCGCGTCCAGCACGGGCTGGTTGTCGACGGCCAGGAACTGGATTCCCGACTGGCTCCGGTACTGGTTGCACAGTTCGTGCAGGCGACGGCCGGTCGCGAAGTCGATCATCGCCAGGCGGCTCGAAGCGACGACCGTCACCATGTCGGGATTGGCGACCAGGGCCAGGGCGAACCCGATCGAATTGGCGGGCGAGGCGGCTACCAGACTCACGCCGTCCAACGGCACCTCGCGGCGGACCCGCAGCGACTCGGCATCAACCACCCAGACGCGTCGGGCGTTCCTCAGCGGCACGATCAGGCCGGCTTGGGAGAAGGCCATGTCTTCGCACGGAGCATCCAACGGCAGCGCCGCCACTTCGGTCAGGTCGCGCGTGCGGATCTTGCGCAAGGTGTTGTTCCCGTCCACCAGGTAGAGCCAATCGCCGGTGGGCGCGAAGCACATCGGGGCTCGCCTGCGGTCGTAAGTTCCTGGCGCCTGCGCGATGAGGTCCAGCGGTACGCCTCGCAAGCCGCCGTCCGTGAAGGCTGTGCCGCCCAACGGACGCTCCTCCGCCCGTGGCTGCGGAGTTTCGCGCGGCGAAATCGCAGTCGCCTCCTCCTTGACCCGCGAGCTGTCGTCCGTCAGCAGCCAACCGCCGGCCTTGTGCGGCGCCGGTCGTGGCATGTCCAGCGGCCGCCCGTCCAGACCGGGGATCACGGCCGCCGGCGACGCCGGCAGCTTTCCGCCCGGCGGCGATGAACCGAAGAATTGCGCTCGGGTCCGATACATGTACTCGCTCGGCGGCTGGTAAAGATCCCGCCCCGTCGCGTCCTGGTACACCACCTGGAACCGGTAGGACACGTGCCGCACGTCGCCCGGATTCGGATCGGACCACGTAGCCACCCACGTGACGGCGCTGGCCGGACGCTGGAGGCCGCGCAGGCCAGCGCTGACCACTTCCGCCGGTTCGCCTTGGATCAGCTTCAACTCTACCGCGTCAGCCAGCGGCTCCGGCTCCTTTCCTGCGCCAATCTCCGGGAACAGCGGGGGCAACGGGTTCGCCGGCTGCCGCCGGATCCGCAGTCGCGGGGCACGGATCAAGCCGAACGGATCCGTGATGTACATGACGAACTGGTACTCGATCGTCTCCCGGTCACCCCGCAGCGGCGCGAAGCCCGCCGTCGCGATCTCCGGCTGGCGATGCCTGGCGAGCGATTGGATCGGCCACGCGTGCAACGGGCCAGGCTTCTCGCCGCGCAGGGTCGCCGGTTGGGTGAAGAAGCCCAACACCGTTCCGGCTTCCGAGGCCACAAAGCCGTACTGGACATCCAGAACGCGGTCGCCTTCGATCTGCAGCCCGGCGATCTGGCCGCGAGGGTCGAGAGAGACCTGCGTCACCGTGGCCTCGGCCTGCGTTCGGGCAAACGTGGGCGGATTGACCGTCCAGTCGATCTGGAAGCCGACCAATTGCGCGCGGAAAGGTTCGCGCAGCGGCGCCGGATCGGGAATTGCGACCGGAGCCGGGAGTTCGGCCGAAGGTCCCGCCACAATCCAGATACTGCGCTGGGCGTAACCGGCCACAAACTCGCCAGCGACCTGCCGCGGGGCGCCGGCGCCGTCCACGACCAGGATGCGGACCGATTCCGGCCTTGCGCTTCGCCAGCCGGCCGCGCCCCCCGCGACTTGCGACACGAGCCGCGTGCTGTCGAGCGTCACGTAGCTCTTCGTACCCTGCCGGCAGAACACGATCCCCGGCACGCTCGATTCCCGCTCCCCCACCTTCACCGTGACGACGACCAGCGCGCTGCCCAGCTTCGACGCCGCTTGCGTCTCGGACGCAACTTCAAACGGGTTCGGCTGGCGGAGTCCCTGCAGGTACGTGCGATCGTCCTCGCTCAACCGCGCCAGCGGCACCGTCACCAGCTTGCCGTCCTTGCGGCGCAACTGCACGCCATCCGCCAGCACTCGCTCCAGTGACGCCTCGATCTCGTATTGGCCGCTGCTGTCCCGCCAGCGACGCAGCTTGGCCGCCCCCGCGTCCTGGCTCCCGCCGGGCTCGCCTCCCAACGCCGCGACGACTGCCACCAAGCCCGCTACCGCGGCCGACAACACAACGGCCGAGCACCTGACCGAACCGCGTCGTTTCGTGAACATGGGGACTCCTCAAGCATTGGGTTTTCCAGGCGGCCGAACTTGAGCAGCGTTCGAGAAATCACTGTCGCCCCGTCAAAGTAGCCATCACACTCCGTGTGATGATCGGCCAGAAACACGGGACAGTCATTTCTCGAACGCTGCTGACCGAGGAAGACCAGCCGCCAAGCGGGGTCTCGGCCGATTGCCGCTCCGTCTTATTGCGTCACGTTTATATTCTCCCCTGGCACCACTGGGAACCAGGGAGGTTACGATAACTTGACCAAATCGCCAACGCCATCGGGTAGGCCCGAATGGGATGCATTTCCTGGACCTGTGCGAGACGACCTGATGGGGCGTCATTTTCCAGTCAAGTCCAGGTCCGAGTCCTGCGGGAATTCGAGGTACTTTACCACGCCGTCCCGCCAGTAGTGCAGTTTGACTTTTAGCGTGTTCTCCACACCCGGCCCCGCCTCGCCGAACAGGTCCGAGTACCGGCCCAGCGGCGTGACGAGGCGGTTGTGGAATTTGGCCTGCACTTTGTCCGTCACGTCGGTTTGGGCGGCGGCCCGCTGCACGTTCACGTACGCCCGGATTCTCAAGGCGGTCGCGTCGCAGATATGGGAATCGGCGTTGTGCAGCACAAAGTCGAGGTGCTTGCCAACCTCGCCGGGCGGCAGCCGCAGGACGAACTCGGCGGTGCCGCATTTGCCGACCGTGAGATCCTTCGTATTGAAGGTGCCGAGCACCTCGTGCCGCGCGTCGTCGTTCCAGCGGATGACGCGGAGTTCGACGCCGTTGCCCAGGTTCGAGAACAGCGTGCCGACCAGCGCGACGTCCTTCTTCTGCACGCCGGCCGCGGGCGTCCAGCGGAAGACGTTGTAGCACGCCGTGTCGGCAATCGGGTGCGTGTACAGAAACTCGTTCCGCTCGGCCGCGGCCAGCACCTGGTCGAACATCTGTTCGGTGTAGTGGTTCCGCCAGGCGTCCTCCTGCCGGTCGCTGGGGGCGTAGTTCGACACGAAGCCGAGCTGATCGCCCTGGTTTTCCAGCCCGTAGGCGTATCCCCGCGGCGAGCCGAACGCCTTGAATTGGGAATTCAGCGCCTTGACGTCGCCCGCCGCTGCGGTGGACAACAGCCCGCCGTTCTTGCAGTTGAAGAACGCCCAGCGTCCGCCCGTGGCGTCGGGGAATTCCGCCTGGACCCCGGTCTTGCCGCCCGGGTTGACGTAATCCGCCGCCAAGTCCGCGACGACGTCGCCTCGGATCTCGAACACCGCTTCCAAGTCCCCCGTCGCCTTTGGCCCGTAAAACGCCTTCAGCACGTGGGCGTTGACGAACTCGTTCGGCCACGACACGATCTCGTCGTCCATCAGCCGCAACGGTGACGTGTCCGCCAGGTTCGGCACGCAGAAATACACCTCCTGGCCGCTGGGGTCGATGAACTCGGTCAGGACGACTGCGACTTTCTCGCCGGTGCAATCCTGATTCAGCCATGCTTTGGCGACGGCTTTCAAACCGCCAGGACGAATTGAATCGTCTTTCACCGGTTCGCCGATCGAAGCCGGGTCGATCACCAGGTTCCTCGGTTCGGGGCACGTCTTGAGCAGTTCCGCGTTTTGGTCTTTGCCGATGCAATACACTACCGGTCCCCGCAGCAGTGCCACGTGGCCGTCCTGGAGTGCCCGCCCGCGCAGCAGTCGCCACGCCATCGGCATCGAGATCTGCACCACGTCGCCGTCCCGCCAGGTCCGGTTCAGCACGTAACAACCGAGTTTCTGCGTCAGCGGGTCGATCGTCACCGGGGCTTCGTCGTTCACCCGCAGCGTGATCTTCTTGCACCAGCGCGGCGTGCGGAATTGAAAGGCGAACGCCGGCGGCTTTTCATTTGGGCTCTGGGTCGAGAACGTCAGTTTTACGTCGCCGTCGTTCGGATAGGCGGTTTCCTGCAGAATCGTGACCGTTTGCCCGTTCACGTCGAAGGTTTTTTTCGAGTTGGTGAACAGGTTGAGCGCGATTCCGCCCTCCGGTGTGCGGTAATAGACTTTCTGCGGCAGTTCGGCCACCGCCCGGCGATAATTCCCGCAGCAGCAGAAAAAGTCGCGGGTGTCGTACTGGCGGTCGCCGGTGAACGGCGTAAAGTAGCGGATCCAGCGTCCGTCGGGCGAGTTGGCGGCAAAGAGGGCGTTGTAGATGGTGCGTTCGAGCAAATCGCCGTAGCGCATGTCTCCTTCCAGCCGCATCAGGCTGTCGATCCAGCGCAGCACGTAGGCCGTGACGCACGATTCGCCGATGGCCCCGCGTCCGTTCTGGTTGTAGGTGAATTGTTCGCCGTCGGAACACGAGCCGGTGACCAGCATGCCGCCCTCGCCCTGCTTGAGCAACTCGTTGCGCATCAAGTGGCTCATGTGCAGGAGATTCTCCTCACCTGTCAGGCGGTACAACTCCGTCTGGGCGTAGCAGCGGGCAAGCATCACGTACACGTGGCGTGGACGGCGGCTGAAATCCTGTTCCCACGTCCGCAGCGATGCGAGTTGGACCTCGCCGCGATTGTTCCCGTGCGGCACATCGGCGGCGAAGTCGAAATAACGCCGGTCGCCCGTCGCGCGGTACAGTTCCAACATCCCTTCCGGCAAGCCCGCCGTGCAGATCTGGCCCGCGTCGTAGCACGGATTCTGTGGCGTGGGAAAGGTCCGGAGGATGTAGTCGGCCATGATTTTGGCGTGGGCCAGCGAGTCCGGATTGCCCGTGCAGCGATAGTTCCGCACGAAGGCCAAGTTGATGTATTCCTGCTCGTGCAGAATCCAGTTGATGTGGTCTTGGCGGTTTTCCGGTTCGACGTTCCAGAACCCGATGTACCCGTCGGCGTCGCGGGACCTTACCAGTTCGTCGATGATGTACTGCGTGCGAGCGGCGACGGCCGGGTCAGCTGTGTAGGCGGCCAGCAGGCTGCCGGCATCGAACACCTTGCCAATGCCGTAATAGACGTGGCTGCGGTCACCGCGGTCTGTGCGGTTGCGAAAGTGATTCAGCCACTTGCCGTCCAGATCGACCACCATGTAGTTCTGGTAAGTCAGGTTCCGTATGCGGCGATCCATCTCGCCGCCGAGTTCTTGCGAGTTGAGCGTCACGCGGCACAGTCTGTCCGGCATCCGAGGCTGGACAACATCGAACTTGGCCAGGCACCCATCGCCGGCCTGGACGGATGCCGCCAAGAACAGCCCGGAAAACAGTGTGAGGATCGTTGTTTTCATGCTTGGACTCCGCGGTTGGTGAAAGCACGCATCCATCATCTTCTGCCTTTCATTTTTCTGTCAGTCCAGTTTTTCTGTCAGTCCTTCCCTCGCCGCGTTCGTCTGCCGCTGGCAAGTCCTGATGCTATGATCGAAGCTGCACCAGCCGCTGGGCCAGCGCGATGGCTCCCAGCACGCCGGAGCGGTTGCCCAGGCCCGGCGGGACGATGTACTCGTCGATTCTCGCCAGAATTGCCTCCGCGCGGATGTAGTCCGCCAGCAGTTCGCGGACCTTCGTTCGGATCATCGGGAACAAATGCGACTGGTCCATGACCCCGCCGCCGAGGATGATCCGCTGCGGGGAGAGCGTGCAGATGAAATTGACCAGTGCCAGGGCGAGGTATTGCGATTCCAAGATCCAGGCCGGATGGCCCGGCTCCAGTTCCGTCGCGGGCCGTCCCCAGCGTTTTTCGATGGCCGGGCCGGACGCCAAGCCTTCCAGGCAGTCGCCGTGAAAGGGGCAAGCGCCGGCAAACGGGTCCGCCGCCATGTCGTGCGGCAGCCGGATGTGCCCCATTTCGGGATGCACCAGTCCGTGCATCAGTTGTCCGCCCACCAGCCCTCCTCCGCCGATGCCGGTTCCGATGGTCAAGTACAGGAAGGTGTCCAGTCCCCGCGCGGCGCCCCACTCCGCTTCGCCCACGGCGGCCACGTTGACGTCCGTGTCGAAGCCGACCTGCAGGCTCAGTTCTCGCTGCAGCACGCCCGCGAACTCGGTGTCCCGCCAGCCCGGTTTGGGCGTTGAAGTGATGTAACCGAAGGTCGGTGAGGCCGGATTCGGGTCGACCGGTCCGAACGACGCGACGCCGATGGCCGCCAATTTGCCGCAGCGACGGTCGGCTTCGCGGAAAAAGTCGACCGCGCGGGAAATCGTCTCGCCGGGCTCCGTCGTCGGGTATCGGACTTCGTCGCGGATGTCATCCGGCCCCGTACCCACCGCACAGACAAATTTCGTGCCGCCCGCTTCGATACCGCCGACCAGTGCATTCATGGTTTGGAACTCGCTACGAAATAGGAAAGACCGGAATTCGGTTATAGGCGATAGAATGAAGGAGAAAACGGCGGGTGTCAACGGCGAGTTCAAACTGCTGAGAAGACATCCTGGTTATTCCCGCGATGCTTATCTGCCTCCAATTGAACGACACCAGGCGGTCGCTCAACCGCTTGACCTGCAAGGTGATAATTGTACACTTTGAAGACGTTCTGAAGGACATCGAGAAATACACACGGGAGACGCTGAAGATCAAGTCAGCCATCCCCTGACGATGCCCTGCCGTGTTTCTGATTTGCCAGGAGCGGCATGTTCAAAGCTCTCGACACCGAACTCGACCGGCACGTGGTCAGCTTAGACCCGGCGTGGGACGGGCAGATCGAAGTCCTGCGCGGCTGGGGCCGCGCCGGGCGACTGGTGTGCCCCGTGTGCCGCCAGGCGGTGTTGCTGCGGGCCGGCGAGATCATGCGGCGGCATTTCGCGCACAAGGACCTGAGCCAGTGCCCGCTGAGCCGCGAATCGGCTGAATTGCTCGCCGGGCGTGCGGCCCTGTACGCCTGGCTGAACACCAAGTTTCCGGATGGCGTCACGCTGGAAAAACATTTCGAGGCGGACGCGGCGGAGGAATACCAGTTGCCTCGGGGCGTGGATTGCTGGGTCGAACGGCCGGGCAAACGGAGCTTGGCCTACTGGCTGGTCGACGGCAAGATCGATCCCGACGACCGGGTGCAGATCCCGCGATTCCTCGAAGCCCGCAACGCGGCGCTGAACTGGGTGTTTCTGCCGCGTGATGCACGGCGAGGCCGTTTGCCGGGACGGGCCAATCTGTCGGCTACGGAGCGCGCGTTGCTCACGCCGTCCGAGTTCGATGCCGTCTACAGCGAGGGCGGCGGCTCGGAAGGCTCGTTGCACTGTCTGGATCCCGATTCGCAGGTGCTGACCACCTATCGGGCGCTGGTCTGCGTCGAGTTGCCGCAGTACTACGAAGGCCGAGAAGTAGCGACGGAACTCAAGCAAGTGTTGGTCCTGCCCGGCACGGGTGAATTCGTCCACCCCGGCGAATACGAGCGGCTGCTGGTCGTCCGCGAGGAACTGCGCCGACAAGAGGAGGCACGCCGCAAAGCTCAGGAGGCCGCCGAACGGCGCCGGGCCGAACGGGCAACAGCGGCTCAAGCCGCCGCCGCCCGTGCGGCCGTTCAGGCTGGACCAGCAAAATCGCCTCCCTCAGACCGCACGCAAGCTCCAGCAAAGCCCTTCGACTTCCTGGCCGCTCGAACTTCGTGGTTGAATCGGCCAGAGACGCCCGCCGCGATCGAGGAGCCCGAAGGCACGTGTACGCTGTGCGGCCGGAGGACTCGCGACTGGGTGGTATTCGATACCAAAACGGGCGAGTGCAAGTGCCGGGAATGCCTGCGGAAGCAGGAGAAAGGCCCGGCGCATCCCTGAATCGCAAGGCGCGGATTTCCTAGGTGACGAAGACGGATCGCTGGCTTGCCTCGGACCGTGACGAAACCAGGCGCTGGCATATGGTTGCCCTTACAGTCCGCGTTCATTACGCTAATCGACATGGCCAAACGACCCAAACGCAACAAGAAGCAAGAGCTTGAACGGGCAAAGAAGCAGCGTGAGAAACGGCAGGCGAGGAACGACCCGTGGCAGGCTCGCCTGACACCGCGGGGCGCTTACACCCTGTTCGAGCACCCCAAGCGCGTCTTTGAAATCGAATTCCCTTCCGATTGGAAGCACACGATCGAAGACGACTCGCGCTCCGTGGGATTCCGGCCAAGAGACCGTAAAGACGTAGCGCTGTCCTGTTACATCATGCCGTACTCCGTCGACGTCGAAGCGATCGTGGAGGACCCGAAGCTGGTCAAGCTGTGCGAGAAGTTGTTCAAACAGGTCAACGCGGTGAATCCGCGGCGAGATGCGACCATTCGGCACTTCGCCATGAAAGCCGACCGCAACCAGGAAGGGTTGGCCGGGCACTTTTGGCTCGTCGCCGCTTGCGACATTTTTCTGGGGCTTTCCGCGTACTGTCCGGACGGGGAACAACACCTGTGGAATCCCATTCTTGAGCGGATGCTGGCGACCTTTCGCATCCCGCGCGAAAAGGAAGCGTTGGCCAATCGGGCTATCGTCCGTCTGATGGGAAAGCTGAAGGAAAGGTATCCTGGCGAGAAGTATCAACTGAAAGAACTCGAACTGGTGGGCAAGAACCATGCGATTCCGCTCGGCAATCTGCTTCTCCGCATCAAGAACGCCCCCGACGATTGGGAAAAGCTGACCGACGAATTCTTCGAAACGACGGTCAAGGTGCTGTACGCCAAGGACTTGGGCTACGAGCAATTGGATGACGTCCGAGACGAGATTTTCCCCTTTATTCGCCCGGATTCCGTCGGCTCTGAGGAAGGCC
This sequence comes from uncultured Pirellulaceae bacterium, assembly GCA_964409865.1. Taxonomy (GTDB): domain Bacteria; phylum Planctomycetota; class Planctomycetia; order Pirellulales; family Pirellulaceae; genus Anammoximicrobium. Next base: position 7,972 of record CAYPGE010000006.1, on the reverse strand, counting down.
GATTGGTCAAGAGCGAGTGGCTGGCCGATTTGAGCGTGACGTACGTCATTCGCATCCCTTCGGGCTTTCGGTACATCACCGAACCGGATCTGGAACGTTGGGGCATCGAACGAGAGGAGCTTCATCAGCTGGCGATCGGCAATCTGTGCAAGTTGGGCACGACCGCCGCGATGCCCGAGCCGCCCGCAGGCGTCTTGCCGTTTATCATGTTGGCGGCGGGCGACAACATGGAGGCCAGCCGGCTACTGCATCCCCGCCTGTACGAGCGGTTTGCCGAGACGCTCGGCGGACCGTTTGTCGCCGCCATCCCCTGCCGCGACGCGCTGATCCTGTTCCCCAACGACCGGGACATGCGGCGCAAGATGCAGGAGCTGGTCCGAAACGACTATGAAACGTCCGCCTATGCCATCACGGATCGCCTGTTCCTGGTCACCCCCGACGGCGCGACGCTGGCCGAATGGTGAGTTGTCGCGGCGAGGCCGTCAGGCAAGTGCCCATGGAGTCGAACTGGCTGAAGCCGGATCAGTAGTCCCGAAACGGCCCGCGCGGTTCGGCGTCGGCCATGTCCTTCTTCCAAGCGGCGAAGCGGGATTTGAGCATGACCAACACGTCGGGCTTTTCGGCGGACAGGTCTTGCTGCTCGCCCAGATCGCTCGCCAAGTCGAACAGGCCGTTGCCGCGGGCGCTTTCGACCCATTTCCAGCGGCCGAGGCGCGCGGCATGGTCCGCGCGTCGTTCCCAGAACATCTCGGTTCTCGGTGAGGGCTGTTTCCCCTGCAGCACGGGCAACATGTCGAAGCCGTCGTAGACGATGCCGGCGGGCAGTGCGACTCCGGTGGCGGCGGCGAGCGTGGGAAAGACCTCCAGCGCGGTCAGGAATTCATCACAGGTTGTTCCGGCAGGAATCCGCTCCGGCCAGCGCACGATGCACGGCACGCGGATCCCGCCCTCGAACATCTGGCTCTTGCCGCCGCGCAGCGGCGTGTTGTTCGAGCCGGTTCCGCCGCCGTTGTCGGACAGGAAGACTACGATCGTATTGCGGGCGATGCCGTATTGGTCCAGCAGATCGAGCAGCTGACCGATCGCGTGATCCATGCAGGTGACTGCCGCCAAGTAGCCGCGCCGGCGCTGCTCGCGCTGCGTCTTGCCCTCCGGGTACATCGCCAGGTACTGCGGCGGAGCTTGCACTGTGCCGCGAACGTCCGGCTCCAAGCTCGACGCCGCGTGCGGCGCGTTGAACGGCACGTAGAGGAAGAACGGCCGGTCGTGATGCGACTTCAAGAATTGGACGGCTTCGCGGCCGAACAAGTCCGTGGCGTAGGTTCCCTTGTCCTCGGTAGTCAGCTGGTTGCCGCGCCGCATCGACGGGATGCCGTAACGCTCGTGGGTAAAGTAGTCGATCCCGGTGTGGCCGAAGCCGTAAAAGTCGTGGAAACCCTGTTGCAGCGGCAGGAACCGCTTCAACTGGCCGCCGTCCCACTTGCCGAAACAGCCGTTCGTGTAACCGTGCTCGCGGAGTAACTCGGAGAGGAACACCTCACGCTCGTCGGTTCCCAGGATCATTTCCGGCGAGACGGCGTATTCGTCGAGCGTGTAGCGGTGATCGTAGTTGACCATGTCGTTGCGCATCATGTCGTAGGTCCCGCAACGCTGCGGATAACGCCCGGTGAGCAAACTCGCCCGCGACGGCGTGCAGGCGGGCCAACTGACGTAGAAACCGGTCAACCGCACGCCGCTCGCCGCCAATCGGTCCAGGTGTGGCGTCTTGCCGTCGCTGCCGCCGAAGCAACCCAGATCGTGGTAGCCTTGGTCGTCGCTGACGATCAGCAGGATGTTCGGCCGCTGCAGCTCGGCACCGATCGCCAAGTCCACCGCCGGGACCAGCAGCGAACCGAACGCCAGCATGACCAACACCAGGGACCACCGCGGCGCATCACGATGAGGAAAATCTCTCAGCATGTCAGGCTCCTCCGCAAGGATGTTTGGGCTCGAACGCGACGTCCTCGCCGCGATACCGAGCTTGGAAGTTCCACGGGGTGGCACTACAATCAACGTTCAGAACGATCGGCTGCCGCGACGTTTGTTTTATGCCGGAGAGGATGTCTTTCCAAGCCGGGACGGATGATGTCCGCGAGGATTTACGCTATGAAAACCGAATCCAGCCGTGAAACGGCGAGTGTTCGCCAGTCCGGCCTGCCGCCCGTTGGCTGGCGGGAGATCTTCGCCGTCCTGGCGCTGGTCGTGCTGTGCGACATCACGCTGTACCGAGGCTGTGGTCCAGCGGGGCATGCCGTGCTCGTGGTCTTGGCCCCCTTGTTGTTCCTGCTGGGGTCGCCCCGGCCGCTGTTTCGCGCCAGCTTGTGGCTCGTCAGCCTGATGCTCGCGGTGCTGGCCGCCAGGCTGCTGTGGTGCGGTTTTCCCTTGCTGCTGCCGGTCGGCTTGGCCCTGTTGGTGGCCTGGGCCATGAGCTTGTCCGGTCAGGTGCCGCATGTCCTGGAGACGCTAGTCTTCGCCTCGCAGACCGTCTCGGCCGGGTATCACGGCTTGATCGACCAGGGGCGGTTTCTGATCCGTGCGGTTCCCCGTTCGACGCGCACCCACTGGCTGAACGTGATGCTGCCGCTGGTCACGGCCGTGATGTTCAGTCTGCTGTTTGTGCTGGCCAACCCGGACCTGCTGGCCACGTTCAGCCAACGGGTTGCCGAGTTGTTCGACACGCTCCGCGAATGGCTGATCCGTTTCTCGCCGGAACCGCTGGAGGTTGTCTTCTGGCTGGCCGTGTTGTGGCTCGGCGTCGGGCTGCTCCGTCCCCGTTTGGATCGGCCGTTGTTGGCGGAAATCGTGGGCGACCCGCGGCGTTCGGCGAGCGGCCAACAGCCGTTGCGGGCAGCCCTGTATCCGGCCTTTCGCAATATGCTCGTCGTGGTCCTCGTCCTGTTTGCCGTATATCTCGTGTTCGAGTTCAAGACCTTGTGGTTCCGGGTGTTTCCCAAAGGGTTTCACTACTCCGGCTACGCCCACGAAGGCGCCGCCTGGCTAACCGTGGCTCTGGCGCTGGCCACGGCGGTGCTGTCGCTGGTGTTCCGCGGCGATGTCTTGCACGACGAGCGTTTGCCGAGGCTCAAGCGGCTGGCATGGCTGTGGTCGCTGGAGAACATGCTGCTGGCAATCGCGGTCTACCATCGCCTGTTCATCTACATCGGCTTCAACGGCATGACGCGGATGCGGATCGTGGGGCTGTACGGCATGTCGGCGGTCGTCGTCGGTTTCCTGTTGGTACTCCGCAAGATCGCCCGCCACCACGACTTCGTCTGGCTGATCCGCCGTCACTTGTGGACGGTCGCCATCGCGGTCTACCTGTTGGCGGTGACGCCGGTGGACATGATCGTGGTCCGCTACGACGTCCGCCGCATCTTGTCCGGCGACCCCGCGCCGTGCGTGCAACTGAGCGTACACCCGATCCGTTCCGAAGGTGTGCTGCTGTTGCTGCCCCTGACGGAGTGCCGCAACACGACGATCCGCGAAGGCATCCGTGCGATGTTAGCCCAGCGGCACGAGGAGGCCGAACATTCGGCTCTGCTACGGCAGCAACAGGGCTGGACGACGTACCAGATCGCGGACCAGTTGTTGCTCGATCAACTGCGCGCCGCCAGCGGCCGGTGGGCCGAGTACGCAGATCGCACCAAGCGGCGTGACGCGTTGCAGCAATTTCACGCCTACGCCTACCAGTGGTACTAAACTCTACAGCTCTTCCTCCGGCAACTCGAACAGGTCCTTGGCCCGCTCGAAATCGCCGGTCTGCAGGCCCAAGCGGAACCACTTCGAGCGCTGGGCGGAGGTGCCGTGCGTGAAGGAATCCGGGACGATGTAACCTTGTGCCTGTTTCTGCAACCGGTCGTCGCCCACAGCGCTGGCGGCTCCCAGGGCTTCGTCCACGTCGCCCTCCTCCAGGATGCTTTTCGTCCTTTGGGCGTGGTGGGCCCAGACACCGGCCAGGTAATCCGCCTGCAGTTCCAGCCGCACGGACAGCCGGTTCTGCTCGGCCTTGCTGACTCGTCCCCGCTGTTTGTCGACCAGATCCATGTAGCCGACCAGTTTCTGCACGTGGTGACCGACCTCGTGGGCCAGGACATAGGCCACCGCGAAATCACCGGGAGCGCGATACTTGGTCTTCATCTCCTCGCAAAACGTCAAGTCCAGATAGACCTTCTCATCACCCGGACAGTAGAAAGGCCCCATCGCGGCGCTGCCAAACCCGCATGCCGACTCGACCTGATCGGTGTACAGCACCAGCTTGGGCTCGCGGTACTTCTTGCCGAGTTGCCGCTGGAACAAATCGTTCCAGACGTCTTCGATGTCGGCCAACACCACCGAGACGAATTCCTTGAGCGGCTGTTGGGCAGGATCCACCGGCTGAGGGCCGGCAGCCTGATCTGCCGCGGGACCTCCCGCCGGAGGCTGCATCTGCTGCAACACGGCTTGCGGGTCGCCGCCCAGCAGCATGACCACCAGCAGCACGACCACGGTGCCCAAACCTCCGCCCACCGCCAGTCGCCGCGCCGGCATGCCGCGCCGATCTTCCACGTTGTCACTTTGTCTTCGGCCTTGCCATCGCATACGTCTTACTCCGCTGCCATGATTGCGTCAAAAAGGCGCGCTGCTGACGCTCGGCTTCCGCGCCGGGAATTCGTCTCTTGCGGCCGACGATCGACGCCTGTTTTGATTGTCAGCCCTGGGCAGGAACTTGTCAATCATGCCGTCGATCTGCTGCCGGAGCCGTTGTCCGCTACTGGCTTTTTGCGCCGGCTGGCACTAAGCTGATCTGCAACTCGGCGGCGAAGTAGCCGCCGTCTTCTTCCGATCTTGGATCGTTTTGCGAAGGGAACAGGAACATGGCAAGCGCGTTAGATGTGTTGGGGTCGTTGCTGCAGGGCGGGATGAACAAATCGACCTCCGGTCGGGTCGAGCATGCGATGGGCGAGCAGGGGGTCGGCGGCCTGGGGGGAATCCTGGGCCAAGTCCTGGGTGGGGCCAAGCCGGGCGCAGCAACGCCGGTGCCGCCGGCGGGCGCCACGAGCGGCGGGGGCGGACTGGGGGGCATGCTGGGTTCCGTCCTGGGCAACAGCGACGCGCTCAAGATCGGCGGACTGGGCGCGCTGGCCGGTGCGCTGCTGGGCGGCGGAAGCAAAGCCATGAAGGGCGGGCTCGGCGGCGGGGCGTTGGCGCTGTTGGGCACCTTGGCCCTGCAAGCCTTTCGCAACGCCAGCGGCAAACCGAAGGAGACCTTGCAGCTGGATTCGGCGAGCCAGTTGGCGGCGGGGCTGCGCGCCCCTGACAACGAACAGGAGGAAAAGCAGGTGCAATCGGTCGCGGACCTGATCGTCAAGGCGATGGTCAACGCGGCCAAGGCGGACGGCCGCATCGACGACAACGAAATGCAGCGGATCACGGGCCATTTGGAGAAGGATGGGATCACCGGACGAGAGCAGGAACTGGTCGCCGCCGAGTTGCGCAAGCCTCTGGATACGGACAGCCTGGTCCGCGCGGTTCCCAATCCGCAGGTGGCCGCCCAGGTCTACGCGGCTTCCTTGTTGGCCATCGAACTGGACACGGACGCCGAGCGGCAATATATGGCGGAACTGGCCCGCAAGCTGGGATTGGACACCAACGTCGTCCGGCAACTGCACGCCGCCGTCGGCGTGGCCTGAGTTCGCAGAGCGGACTTCAGTCCGCTGACGTGTATCGCCATGCCCCAAGCCCGGCTCGCCCGAAAGAGCCGGGTTACTTCTCCTCAGGCCCCCCCCTGGAGGTTCGTCGCTTCCCTTCGTAGACGCTACACCTCCGCGTTCCGGTCACGGCGCCGGCTCGTCGCGCGTTGCGTCATCGCCTGCTGCTGCTTCTGGACCGCCGCGTAAATGTGCGCGATGTAGTCTTCGATCGAATGATCGGAAAAATGATCGATCTTGAATCTCCGCAAGCTGCGGCCGAAGCCCCGCAACCGGTCCAGCACTCGACGCCAACCCTCCACGTCTCGCACACGGCCCTTGTAGTCGATATACATCTCGCGGCCAGCGTGCCGATAGCCCATCCAAGCTGGCGGCACGCGCGTGACGATGTCGTTGTTGTTCACCCACCGAAAGTGGACCAATCGGTAGTAGTTCACATACGCCCGATCGCCGACCCGCGGGCTGCCGTAGGTGAACAGCCCCTCCGGGTTGGACGAGATCTTGGAAACTCTGCAGCGTCCGGCACAAATCGTCGCCATGGCGCCGCCCAGCGAATGTCCGGCGAACCAAAGGGGCAGTCGGTTGCTCGACAGCACCTGCTCGATGTTGGGCCAGAGATCGTCCACCTCCTTCTTGAACCCGCTGTGGACGCGACCGACGGTTTCTGCCAACGCGGCCACTGCGTTCGCGTCGGCTTTGACGTCGTTCCATTCGTTCGGCTCCGTGCCCCGGCAAACGATCACGCAGTCATGTTCCGTCCGAAACTGATAGGCTTGAGCCCCGTCGCGATCGAAGTAATACGAGTCGGAAAAGCCGATCTGTTGCACACATTTCAGAGCCGGCGCGGGCGGCATATACGCAATCTGGGAAAGCTCGGCGAACAGCAGCGACTGCTGCAACCGCGTCAATTCGGCGATGGGGCCGGTGAGCCGCGAAAAAAGGTCGATCCCGTGATACCAGGCCTGCTCTTCCGGCTGCGCGTTTTGCTCCCGCTGACCTGCTTCAGTGCTCATGGCTGCTCTCCGTAAACTGCAAGGAAAAACGGCCATCCAACGCTGGATTGGATGCTTGTATCAGACCAGCTGTCGAGACAAGAATCAAGAGCCGGGTGATCACAGGTCTGGTGCTGACGATCGCCGTCAGACCACGGCACCGCGCGCATGCTTCGGTCACGCCATCACCGCGGGCTTGCCGCGGCGGCCTTCCAGCCATGGGAAGTCGCTCTGGCGGCAGGTCGGGCAATTCACGGTTTCTCGCAAGGAAGCCAGATTCACTTGCCGAACCCGGTTGTCCCAAAGTTCGAAGACCTGCAGCGAGCGGCTGATCGCTTCGCGATGGCCGCTCAGAATCTTGATCGCCTCGCAGGCCTCAAGCGATCCGATGATGTTGACGATGGGCGCCAGGATGCCTGCCGAATGGCAGGTGGCCGTCGAACCGGCCGGGGGCACGTCCTGCAGCAGGCAGCGCAGGCACGGCGTCTCGCCGGGCAGGATGGTCATCGTCTGGCCTTCGGTCGCGACGCAGCCGCCGTAGACCCAGGGAATGCCGAACTTGACGGCCGCGTCGTTCAGCAAGAAACGGGTCTCGAAGTTGTCGGTCCCGTCGAGAATCACGTCGACGCCTTCCAGCAACCGGCCGATCGTCGTGGGGTCCACGCTGGCGACGATCGCTTCGATCTCGACTTGTGAGTTGATCTTGCGCAGTCTCGCCTCCGCGGCGACCGCCTTCGGCAATCCCGAGGCGACGTCCCGTTCGTCATACAGGACTTGCCGGTGAAGGTTGTCGAGTTCGAGGAAGTCGCGGTCCACGATCCGCAAACGGCCGACGCCGGCGCGAGCCAGCGTGTTCGCCAAGACCGAACCCAGCCCGCCGCAACCGCAGACCAGCGCGCGCGAAGCGAGCAACCGGCGCTGGCCCTCGGCGCCCAGACCCGGATAGCGAATCTGCGGGATGTAACGGTCCAGCGAACGGTCGTTCACTTCGCGCGAGTTGGTCATACTAGAACGGCACCACCATTTGCTTGACCTGCTTCGTTCCCCAGATGTTGACTTCCTCGATGAACGAGTCGTCCGGGACGTCGATGCAGTGGACCAGCGTGCGGGCGAAGTCCTCGGCGCTGGGGAAGCCCTCCAGCCAGCTGTCGTCGATGCCGGCCGCCTGGCAGAACGACGTCCGCGCCGCGCCCGGAATGAACGAGGTCGCTTTGCCGCCCCACTCCGACATTTCCAGGTGCAGGCAGCGGGTGA
>CAYPGE010000005.1:0-66100 GCA_964409865.1 uncultured Pirellulaceae bacterium | reverse complement strand
CGGAGCGTGATGGCTACTTTGAAATCGCGACAGTTATTGATTCGCCGATCCTAACAAGACTCTCTCACCTGCCTGGCCAACAGGCAGGGGTCGAAAAAAGGGGTAGCCGATACTCCCGCGTTGTCCACGCACTTCGCAGACGCGCCGGAGACGGGTCAGAGGCTGTGAAAAAATGGGACTGGCTCCGAGCTGGCACCGCGTTAGTTCATGGAAAAACAGGGGGCTGCGAGGTGCCTGTCCCAATTTTTTCACAGCCTCTCAGAGCCGCATCCTACGGGAGTTTGAGTGGGCGCGGCGGAGATGTCAAGCATACTACAGAGCCCCGCTCGACGGACGGCGTGGCGTATGTTACGGTGACGTGTCTCGATTCGGGCCCCCCAGCACCACAGCGAATAGATATCTGCAAGGAGAATTCACCATGTCACAAGCAACGCGACGCGAGTTTTTGGCCCGCAGCGCGGCCGTAGGCGCGGCCGCCGGTCTTGCCGGTTTTGGAGTTCACCATGTTCAGGCGGCCGAGCCGCTGGTCAAGGGCACGCCCAATGCGGACAAGCTCGGCTGGCGCGTGGGCTTCTCGGCCTACACGTTTCGCGGCCTGACCCTGTTCGAAGCGTTGGACAAGATCGCCGCCGTCGGGCTGCGTTACACCGAATTGTTTGCCTGGCAGAAGCTCAGCCCCCAGCACATGGACGCCACGCCCGGACCGGAACTGTCGAAAACTCTGCGCCAGGATCTGAAGAAGAAGGCCTCCGACTTGGGCATCCAGATGATCGCCTGCTACACGGGCTTGGACAAACCTGAGGCGGCCAAGACGTTCTTCGAATTCGCCGCCGACATGGGCTTCCAGGCGCTGGTCAGCGAGCCGCCGGAAGCCGTGCTCGACGCGATCGAAAAGCTCACCGATGAGTACCAGATCGATCTCGCTCTGCACAACCATCCGAAGCCGTCGCACTACTGGGACCCAGCGACGGGACTGGCGGCGCTCGACGGCCGCTCGGCCCGGATGGGCTTCTGCTGCGATTCCGGCCACTGGTGCCGCTGCGGTCTGGAGCCGGCCGCGGTGCTCAAACGGCTCGGTTCGCGCGTCAAGATGTTCCACCTGAAGGATTTGGACGATTTCGGCGTACCGGGCGCCCGCGACGTGATCTGGGGCCAGGGCAAGGGGCGCATTGCGGAGATCCTGGCCGAGGTCAAGCGGCAGGGCTTGAAGCCCTATTTCGGGATCGAGTGGGAGCGCACGGCCGACAGCGAGCCGGCGCTCCATGCCGAGGCGGTTGCGTTCCTGGAAAAGACGGCCAAAGAACTGGCCGGCAGCTGAGTCCGAAACGGGGGAAAGGGAATAGGGAGCACCGCAATGGGGGCAAGGGAATGGGGGCAAGGGAATGGGGAGCAGCGGAATGAAAATGAAAAGGTGGAGAGTTTCTTGGCAACGCAGAGATCTTGAACATGAGCCGGCGCTGGGGCGCGCGGCGCGCGGCCTGCGGGCAGCGGTGCTGATCGCGTTGGGGCTGGCCTGGACGGGAACGCTGCCCGCCGCGGCGGCGGAATTGTGGATCGGCGGGGCCACGGTCGACATCACGCCCGATCGGCCCGTGGCGCTCGACGGGCAGCGCAACGTGCGGATCTCGAGAAAGGTCGAGACCCCGCTCTCGGCTACGGCGCTGGCTCTGCAATCGCGCGATTCCGCCAAAGTAAGACAGTCGAACTAACCGCGTGTAGGAGTTCTTCGTATGGCGTCCGTCGAGATGACTCGTCGCGGCCTGGTGAAAACGCTGGGGCTTCTCGGGTCCGCTGCGATGTGGGAAGGAAGCGGCCGGGCGAGCGTGGGCGGCGAACCGGCATCCGCCGGGGCGTTGGGTTCCGCTCACGATCTGTTCGAGCAATACGAGCGGCGGTTTGCCGAGGCGCGTCTGCGGATGCCGGACCGGAACCCGGCCGCGGCGGCGGATCGCGAAGCCATCGTCCGCGCGGCCCAGGATTGTTTGGGTATCCGCGACCAATGGGTGCCCGCAATTCACGCGGAAAAGGTGCGGGATGTCGCCTTCGACGGCGGCCGGATCGAATTGCTCCGCGCCACTTCCTGGCCCGGCGTGGTCGCTACGGCGCTGCTGTATCTGCCCGTCCCCAGCTCACCGCAGCCGTGGCCGCTGGTCACCTTGTGTTGCGGGCACGGTCAGGGCGGCAAGTTGGCCGACGGTTATCAACGCATGGCGCGCCACATCACCCGCCGGGGCGCGATGGTACTGTGTCCCGACAACCTGGGCCAAGGCGAGCGCGCGGCGATGGGGCACGGCAACTGCGTCAAGCCATTCGCCTGCGGCTTGAGCGTCCAGGGCTTGATCGTCATGGAAACGCTCGGCTGGATTGCCTGGGCGTTGCAGGAGCCGCGAGTTGACCCGCGCCGCGTGGCGGCCGTCGGCAACTCCGGCGGCGGCACGCTCACAGTCTTTCTGGCCGCTTTGTGTCCCGAGCTGGCGGCGATTTCGTCTTCCGGTTATCCGAGCACGTTCGAGTTTGTGGCGCGCAAGGAGAAAAAGCACTGTCACTGCAACATCCTGCCCGGCGTCGTGGGCCAGGTCGAGATGTGGCACCTGCTGGGCAGTTTTGCGCCGCGGCCGATGTTCATCTTCCAAGGCGACGGCGATCCGCTGTTCCCGGCCGATCTGTTCTTCCACACGGCCCGGAAGGTCCGGCAGGTCTATCGCGGGCACGGCGTTGAACAGGCGTTCGAGTCGCGCGTCGTGACCGGCGGCCATTCCTGGGACGCCCAGCGCCGCGTTGCCTTGGGCGAGTTTCTGGCCCGCCAGCTCGGCCTGAAACGATCCGTGGCGGGCGAGAACGAACTGGAACCGGTCCTCGCCGCAGCCGACCGCTGTCTGGATTCCTGGCCCGCCGACGCGCTCAGCACCGATGCCCTGGCCGAACAACTCACCGGCCGCCGCGTGGACGATAACACGAAGCTGTGGGACGTGTATCCGCCGGCCGTTTCTCGCGATGTTCCGCTCGACGACATCGCCTATCGTGGTTCCACGCGGCAGATCCTCGCCCAGTTCGAGGCGTTTTTGCGTCCGGGACGGGCGGCAAGAATCGGCTCCTGTTCTGCAATCCGGGCGACACGAAGCAGCGCGTCCGCCTCACGGCGCGGCTGAGTTACGACGAGGCCCGGACTTGGCCGGTGGCCAAGACGATCTATGAAGGCTCCAGCGCCTACTGCTGCCTGACCGTCTTGCCCGACGGCACGATCGGCTGCCTGTTCGAGCGCGGCGGGTATGGCAAGATCACCTTCACGCGGTTTTCGCTGGCGTGGCTCACCGATGGTCGCGACCGGCCTTAGCTCGGACGATTCCAACACGGAGGAGCGAGAGCCGATGATTGCACGCTCTGGCGAATCGGCTATATTGGCTCCCTGGTAGCGAGCCTCATTATCAGGGAGACATGATACGATGAAGACCCAGACGGCAGATCAGATCGGTGTTTGCAGTTGGTCGCTCCAAGCGACGGGGCCGGACGACCTGGCGGCAAAGGTAAATGCCCTCGGCCTGAAGAAAGTGCAACTTGGCTTGACGCCGCACCGCGATGATCCGGGCACCTGGGAGGGCGTGCAGCAGATCCTTGGCGGATCGGGGATCGCGATCGTCTCCGGCATGTTCTCCACGCTTGGTGAAGACTACACCACGCCCGAGACCATTCGCAAGACGGGCGGGATTGTGCCCGACGAACACTGGGCAGGGAACCAGGAACTGGCCGCGGCCGCGGCCGCGCTGGCCCGGCAACTGGGCCTGAAGCTGGTGAGCACCCACGCCGGGTTTCTGCCCCACGAGCGCAGCGATCCGGCATTCGACAAGCTGAGCGGGCGGGTGGCCACGCTCGCGCAGATGGTCGCCGAGATCGGCGGATCTCTGTTGCTGGAATCCGGGCAGGAGTCGGCCGACACGCTCCTGCTGTTCCTGGACGAGATGGCCCAGCGGGGCGCCGGCAACGTGACGGTCAACTTCGACCCGGCCAACCTGATCCTGTACGATATGGACGAACCGATCGAAGCGTTGCGGAAGCTGGTGCCCTACGTTCAGCAGGTACACGTCAAGGATGCCAAGCGAACCGCAGTCAAAGGCCAGTGGGGCGAAGAAGTGGTCGTCGGAACAGGCCAGGTCGATTGGGTCGCCTTTGTGCGGATTCTGGCGGAGGCCGACTACCAAGGCGACTATATCTTCGAACGCGAAGCGGGGGACGACCGGGTGGGGGACATTGCGAAGGGAATTGCGGCGTTGAAGGCCGCGATGCAGGAAGTGGCGTCGTAGGTTCACCTCCTATTCGCCCGACGAGACGTGCTGCCTGGCGAAGTACATCGCCGCAAAGATCTTCGGGTCGAGCAGCACGCCGCTGGCCCGTTTCCGCTCCAGCCACGCGTCGGCCTGATCGAGGGCGACGACGTGGACCTGGATGTCCTCCGTTTCGTCCCCGCCGCCCTTGCCGACCCTGCGGCAGTCGCGGGCCAGAAAGAAGGTCAACACTTCGTTGGTCAGGCCGGCGGAAGTCGGGCCTTCGCCCAGCCACTCGAGCCGGGCGGCTGCGTAGCCGGTTTCTTCCAGGAGTTCCCGCCGGGCCGCTTCCTGCAAGTCCTCGCCTTCGGCGCCGTCGAGATCGCCCGACAATCCCATGGGCAGATCGAGCACGCGGGCATCGACGGGCGGGCGGTACTGTTCGGCCAGCACGATCTGAGCTTCTGCGGTGATCGCCACGATGACGACGACGCCCGAGTTGTTGGTCCGCTCCGCCCATTCCCAGCCGTCGGAACGCACGAGGCGGACAAAGCGGCCTTCACCGAGGACTTGACTTTGGCGCTCTTCGTTCCTCGTCCCTTCCGTCGCAGGGTTGGGATCTTCACGATGCCGGTGCGCTGCTGAGATGCACTTCATCGGTCCGGATCTCGCTGGATTGGGCTGTGGCAGATGGCGGCAGAGGCCACTCAGTAGCGGCCCCAGGTTCGATACGCTTCGAACAGGGCCGCCATGTTTTCGGTAGGCGTATCTGCCTGGATGTTGTGTGCGGTGCAGAAGATGAACCCGCCGCCCGGCGCGAGCGTCTCCATGCGTTCCTGCACCTCGTGGCGCACGTCGTCAGACGTGCCGAAAGGGAGGGTCCGCTGAATGGAGATGGATCCGTGGAAGGTGAGGCGGTCGCCGAATCGCTGCTTCAGTTCGCGGCGGTCCATGTCGTCGACGTCGGGCTGGATGGGGTTGAGGATGTCCAGACCACATTCAATCAGATCGGGGATGATGGGCTTGATCGAGCCGCAGGAATGGTGGGCGACCTTGCAGCCGTACTCCCGTCCCAGATCGATGAACGCCTGGAATCCGGGGCGGAGGAACCGCCGCCACATTGCCGGCGACATGAACAGTCCCCGCTGGGTGCCGAAGTCGTCGCCCATCATCAGCACGTCGATGCCGCCGCCGCCCGTCTCGAGCGTGCGCCGGACGTATTCCAGGTAAAACTCGGCGATGCGCCGGAAGATGTACTCGGCGACCTCGGGCTGAAGCGCGAGGTCCAGCAGGATCTGGTCGACGCCGCGGAGGTACATGGCCGGCTTGAGCTGCGCGCAGCGGTTCATCCGATCGCCCATGAACACGACGACCTTGCCCGTCCGCTGCGCCTCCGCCACCTGGCGGGCGACGCAAGCGTAGTCGAACCAGTCCGGGCTGGGCCACTTGGCGTAGTCCCGAATCTCCGCGACCGACTGGGCCTGCTGGAGCGGGAAGTGGAGCACCTCTCGATAGACGCTCGCCTGCGCGCCCGATCCAATCTCGACGCGGACCCGCGGCACGCCCCAGTGGTCCTCGACGCTGCCGTCCTCGTGTACCTCAGGCTCCGGCCCGACGTACTTCGGCCCGTCGATGTAGCGGAAGTCGACGCCGAGGTGCTGCAGCAGCTCTTCCTGGGTGGACAAACCGAAATGGTCCAGCAGTCGGGCGGTGACCGAAGAGGTGGCCCAGTAGTCGATGGGCACCCGGTCGGGCTGCTGGTGGTCCAGGGCCAGGGCAACTCGTTCGCGTGAATCCATATTGTCAGCCGCTTGTGGTTTGCGGTCGCACTTTCCAGATCATACAGGCCAGCAGGGCCGCGAGGAAGGCGGCAGACCCGAACGTGACGAAGGTAATCTCGTATCCCTGCGACTTGATCAGCCTGCCCGCTCCCCAGCCGGCCAGCGTTGCACCGACATATCCCATCGCGTCGATGAACCCCGAGGCGCCCGCGGCACCCGACTTCTTGCCGAAGTCCTGCGCCGCGTGGCCGACCATCAGGATGTGAGGCCCGTAGGTGCAGAAACCGACCGCCGCCACGACGAGCAACACCAGGGCCGTGTTCGTCGGATCGAGGTAGGGGAAGAGGATGGAGAAGACTCCCAGCAGGACCAGCAGCGCGACCATCACCGGTGCCCGCCGGCCGCCGAAAAACCGGTCGCTGGCCCAGCCCGCCAGGATCGCACCGGCCGAACCCGCCAGGGGGTGAATACAGAGCGTCATCGCCTTCTTGAAGTTCGCCAGCAGAGGCGCGGCGTCGCCGATGCCTTGGGCGTCGAGGAACGCCGGCAGCCAGTTGACGAACCCGTAGCGGTTCACGTCCAGGAGAAAAAAGGTCCACGCCAGGATCCACAGGTAGGGGTTCGTCAAGGTCCTCAGCACGTTGGCGGCGATGCTCGGCCCCGACCCGCCGCCCGCGGTCCGCAAGGGGGCCTCGTCCAGGTTCACCGCCGGCAGGCCCACGTCCTCGGGCCGGTTCCGGATCAGCAAGAAAAAGAACACGCCGACCACGGCCAGCAGGATCGCCGGAACCAAGAACACGATGCGCCAATCGCCGCCCAGTTCCTGCGCAAAGTAGCCCACCAGGAACAGGGCCACGAGGGTCGCGAACGCACCGCCGAACTGGTAGCAGGTCCCCATCATCCCCATGATCTTGCCGCGCCGGCTCACCGGGTACCAATGGGCCATGACCTTCACCATCGGTGTCCATCCCATGGACTGCAAGAACCCGTTGATCCCCCAGAAGACCGCCAACAGCGTCAGCACCCGTTGTGGGTCGGCCGCGCCGGGGGTGGCCACCAACAGCAGCACGAACACCGCCAGGTTCATCACCACCGAGCCCAGGACTCCCAGGCTGGCGATCATGCGGCTGCCGAAACGATCGGCCAACTGGCCGTTGACGAACTGCCCCAGGGCGTACATCAAGGTCAGCGCCGAGAGGACGATGCCAAACCGCTCCGCGTCCCACGCGTAGGTCTGGCACAAGGTCGTCTTCACCACCGGCATGTTGTAACGGCACAGGTAGTAGGCCGCGTACGTCACCCAGACCGACCAGAAAATCCTCCGCTGCCACTGCCTCAAGTCGCCCGCTGCGACGCTTGGCCGATCACTCATGAGGTGTTCTCCCACGTGTCCGTGTCGGGGCACGATCTCGCGGCACGATTCTATCCAGGGGCACGCTCCGAGGCTGCGAAAAATGGGACTGGCTCCAAGCTAGCACCGCGCCAATCCCTGAGAAAACAGGGGGGGCTGCGAGGTGCCGGTCCCAATTTTTTCACAGCCTCTCCGCGTGCTTTCTAGTCGATCCCAACCACGGACTCAACCCCTCGCGCCGGGCAACGGTTGTCGTCTAACGACGGGCGCATTGGTAGCTTCTTGCGGTGAGGGCCTCGGCGAGCTATCCTGAAACCGCGCGCAAGGAGGGCGGGGGTGCGTTCGAGATGCACCTCGCGCGCCCCGTTTTGGTGTGAGAAAGTGGAAGGGGGACCACCATGCATATCCGATGTCAAGCGTTCGTCATGTTTCTTCTGGCGGCGAGCAGCGCCGCCGCCCTGCTGGCTGCCGAGGGGGCGTCGCAGCCGCCCGCAGCGGTCTGGCCGGCCCTCGAGAAAGCCGCCGCTGCGGATTCCGGGAAACGGCACGAGGCGCTGTTGGCGGTCGCGCAGGACGCCGCGGCCCCGCCTCACGTCCGCGCACTGGCGCTGCTGGGCGCGGCCCGGACCGCGAGCACGCCGGATGCGGCGATGGCGATCTGGCAGCGACTTGCCGAGGATGCTGCCGCACCGCTGGGCTACCGCGACGAAGCGCGGCGGCGGATCGCGGAAACGAGGCGAGCGGCGCAGGGGCTGCCCGCGGGCGACGGCGCCGGGCACCGTGCGGAACTGCCTGAGCTTCCCCCACCCGCCGCCGTGCTGCACGTCGCACCGCGCGGCGATGATGCCGACGGCGGCACCGAGGCCGCGCCGCTGGCTACGCTTGCCGGGGCGCGCGACGCCATACGCAAGCTGCGCGCCGGCCGCGGCGGCGCCCTGCCGGCCGGCGGAGTGCGGGTGGTCGTCCACGGCGGGACGTATCACGCCGCTGACACCTTCGCGCTGGGGGCGGAGGATTCCGGCACGGCTGCGGCGCCGATCGTCTACCAGGCGGCGGACGGCGAGACGCCGATCTTGGCCGGCGGCGTGTGCATCGACTCCTGGCGGCCGGTCTCCGACGCCGCGATCAAGGAGCGACTCGCGCCCGCGGTCCGCGATCGAGTGCGCGAGGCGGACCTCGCCGCGCTGGGCGTTCGCGATTTCGGCGATGCGACCGACCTGCGCCGCGCGCCGGAGCTGTTCATCGACGGCACGCCCCAGACGCTGGCTCGCTGGCCCGACGAGGGGTTCGTCGCCACGGGCGAGATCCTGGGTACCGACACCTTCAAGGTCTGGGGCTCGATCCAGGGCTGCCGGGATGGGAAGTTCAAGTACCTCGAAGACCGACCCAGCACTTGGGTCGACGAACCTGACGTGCGCCTGTACGGCTACTGGTTCTGGGACTGGTACGAGGAATTCCAGAAGGTCGCCGCCATCGACGCCGGCACGCGCGTCTTGACGCTCGCCAAGCCCTATTCGCAGTACGGCTACCGCAAGGGCCAGCGCTACCGGGCCCTGAACGTGCTGCGCGAATTGGACCGCCCCGGCGAATGGTACTTGGACCGCCGAAGTGGCAAACTGTACTGGCTCCCGCCCGAGGGCGATGCCTGGACGCGAGCTGCGGCGACGGTGAGTGTGTGGGCACGCCCCTTTGTGCAATGGGAGAACGTCGAGCACGTTGTCCTTGCCGGGCTGACGATCGAGGACGGGCGCGGCGACGGCATCCACGTGCGCGGCGGCGCGCACTGTGTCATCGCCGGCTGCACGCTCCGGCGACTCGGCGGGGACGCCCTCGTCGTCCAGGGCGGCCGGCGGCACACCGTCTTCGGCTGCACGATGCACACCCTGGGCTGCGGCGGCGCGCGGGTGGCGGGCGGCGACCGGAAAACGCTGGAAGCCGGCGGCCACGTCGTAGAGAACTGTACCGTAGCGGACATCGCGCGCTTGAAGCGGACCTACGCGCCGGCCGTCCACCTGGACGGCTGCGGCAACCGGATCGCGCACAACCGATTCGAGCGCATCCCGTCCTCGGCCATGCGGGTCGAAGGCAACGACCACGTGATCGAGCTGAACGCGATCCGGCACGTGGTGCAGGAGTCCGACGACCAGGGCGGCCTGGACATGTTCGGAAACCCGCTGTACCGCGGCGTCGTGATCCGCTGGAACCGCTGGAGCGACATCACCGGCGGCACGCACTGCGGGGCCGCGGGCGTGCGCCTGGATGACATGATTTCGGGCGTAACGGTCCACGGCAACGTCTTCGAGCGCTGCGGCGCGGTCCTGTTCGGCGGCGTCCAGATCCACGGCGGCAAGGAGAACGTCGTCGACAACAACCTGTTCGTCGATTGCTTCGCCGGGCTCAGTTTTTCGCGCTGGGGCGAAAAGCGTTGGCGCGAGCAGGTCGCGCGGTTTCTGCAGGACGCCGCCGCGGCGCCGTACGCGGCGCGCTATCCCGACCTGGCGCGGCTGAACGACGGCCCGGACGTCAATTGGGTGACGCGCAACGTGTTCGTGCGCTGCGGATCGGTGTTCTTGCGCGACGGCGGCATCCAGCGCTCGGCGCTCAACGCGGCGATCGACGGCCCCTTCGACGCGCCGGTCCTGGCAGACGCCCAGGCGATGGCCCGTGATCGGCGTCTGGCGGCCATCCTCGCGGCGCCGATCCCGCTGGATGAGATCGGCCCGTACGACCACCCGTGGCGCGCCGCAGCGCCGTAACACTCCGGATCGAAAAGGTGGACAGTCATGAATCACGAACGACCTGTTGGGAAATCTGGCACGCCCCTGAGGCGATGCCCGTGGCTGCTGCTGTTGTCGCTCGTGGCCGTTCCGGCCGCGAGTCCGGGGCAGGAGCCGCCGGATACGAATTACGACGAGTCGAAGGTGCCGAAGTACGAATTGCCGGACCCGCTGGTCTGTTTCGACGGTCGCCAAGTCGCCGATGCGGCGATGTGGCGCGAAACGCGGCGCCCGGAGATTCTGCAGGCCTTCGCCCGGCACGTCTACGGCCGGACTCCGGAGATCAAGACCCGCCTGCGATCCGAACCGATCGTGGCGGATGCCAACGTATTCGACGGCCTGGCGACGCGGAAGCAGATTCGCATTCGGTTGCTCGAATCGGACGATGCCCCCTGGATCGATCTGCTGTTGTACGTGCCCAACAAGACCCGTGGACCGGCGCCGGTTTTCCTGGGGCTGAACTACGGCAACCAGGGAATCCACGCGGACCCGGAGATTGTCCCGTCCCGCTACGCGGTGTGCCAACGAGGCGAGCACGCTCGCCGTTGGCCGTTGCAGATGTTGTTGAAACGAGGCTATGCCGTTGCCAGTTTTCACGGCGGCGACATCGAGTTGGATCGGCACGGTTCAGGTTGCCGCTTCACGACGGAGGGTTGGCAGAAGGGAATTCGACACTTCGTCGTGCGGCAGAGCGGACGTACCGAGCTGGCCGACGACGAGTGGGGTTCGATCGGTGCCTGGGCCTGGGGGTTAAGCCGAGCGTTGGACTACCTGCAGACCGCCCCGGCGATCGATGCGCAGCGCGTGGCCGTATTCGGCCACTCGCGAACCGGCAAGACGGCTTTGTGGGCAGGAGCCCAGGACGAGCGATTCGCGCTGGCGATCTCCAACAACTCCGGTCAGGGCGGAGCCTCGCTGGCCAGGCGGCGCTATGGCGAATCGGTGGCGGCATCCTATTCGCTGTCGGGAATCTGGTACTGCCGGAACTATCAAAAGTACGGCAATAACGAATCCGCGCTGCCGGTCGACGCCCATTTGCTGATCGCCCTGATCGCCCCGCGGCCGGTGTACGTCGCCAGTGCCGAGCAGGACGGCTGGGCCGATCCGCGCGGCGAGTTCCTGGCGGCTCGGCATGCTGAACCGGTGTATCGGCTGCTGGGACGAACGGGCCTGGGAGTCGACGAGATGCCCGCCGTCAACCAACCGATCGGCCAGACCGTCGGCTATCATGTCCGCACCGGCGACCACGACATTACACCTTACGATTGGGAATGCTACTTGGATTTTGCCGACCGGCATTTACGCCACATCCGCAAATGAGTTCTGTTGGCGGTTCTCAGTAATTCGGCGTCGGCGGGCGGTAGTGGTTGACGTCGATCGAACGGAACCAGGCGATGGTCTGGGCCAGCCCTTCGCGCAGCGGGACGACGGGTTTCCACCCCAGGTGCCGCTCGGCCAGCGTAATTTCGGGGCGTCGGCGAGTGGGGTCGTCCGGCGGCAGCGGTTCGTAGACCAGCGGGGATTTCGAGCCGGTCAATTCCAGCACCAACTCGGCCAACTCGCGAATGCTGAACTCGCCGGGGTTCCCCAGGTTGACCGGCCCGATGAAGTCCGTGTCCTGTTCCATCATCCGCACCAGGCCCTCGATCAGGTCGTCACAGTAGCAGAACGACCGCGTCTGGCTCCCATCGCCGAACAGGCTGATCTCGCCGCCGGCCAATGCCTGGCGAATGAAGTTGGAGACGACACGGCCGTCGAAGGGGTGCATCCGCGGGCCATAGGTGTTGAAGATCCGCACGATCCGGATGTCGACGCGGTTCATGCGGTGGTAGTCCATGAACAACGTCTCGGCCGCCCGTTTGCCTTCGTCGTAACAAGCCCTCGGTCCGATCGGATTCACGTTGCCGCGGTACGTCTCCGGCTGTGGATGGATCTCCGGATCGCCGTACACCTCGCTCGTGGAAGCCTGCAGCACGCGGGCCCGGCAGCGTTTGGCCATCCCCAGCACGTTGACGGCCCCCATCACCGACGTCTTGACGGTCTTGATCGGGTTGTACTGGTAGTGTCCCGGCGCGGCGGGGCAGGCCAGATTGTAGATCCGGTCGACTTCCAGAAAGATCGGCACCGTCACGTCGTGCCGGATCAACTCGAAATTCGGACGGCCAATCAGGTGCGCGACGTTGGATTTCTGGCTGGTGAAGAAGTTGTCCAGGCAGATCACATCGTGGCCGGCTGCGACCAGGCGTTCGCAGAGGTGCGAGCCCAGGAAACCGGCGCCTCCGGTGACCAAGATGCGTTGGATGAGAGACATGCGTGCGGCTCCGGGAATGGGTTCCGTGCGCGGAAAGGAAGGGCTTGCCGGACGGGGCGTCGAAGCTCGACCGTCGAATCAGAAATCGTACCACAAAACCAGGCCATACTGCGTCTCGTGGTAGGGCAAAAACGCGTACTGGGTGCTGGCCCCGTTATAGTACTGGAACCCCAACCGCATCAGCCGGGCCGTCATGTCCGCTCGCCAGGCCCAGCCGACTTGGGCGGTCACCCCGCCTCCGAAGTCCAATTCCTCGCGCAGATAACCGTTGACGGCAAAGAAAGGCGCTCCGCGCAATCCGGTGGCCACGCGAGGGACATAGTCCAGGCCGAACTGCACCTCCCACGGTTCGCTGGCGACGCAGTAGAAGGCCCAGCCCACTTCGGCGTAAATCCGCAGGGAATCCGTCAGGTACAACGAGTGCCCCAGCACCAGGGCGTCGCGCGCCTGTCGAAACAACGGAAACTCCGGATTCTTCTCCCAATACTCGTCGCCCAGATGGGAACTCATGTGGTAGTAGGAGAACTTCCACTGACTGAACTCATCGCCCCACGTCAACGGCAGGCCGACGCGATAGTCCGTCCCGCGGACGTCGACATCTTCCGGGATGTCCAAACGCGCCATCGCGGCCGCCTCGAGGTCCATCTGAAACCCTCGCGGACGGATCGCGTCGCTGTTGCCAATGCGGAACAGTCCCAAACGGCCGCCAATCGTCGCGTCCCACAGGGTGCTGTCGTCGGAGATGCTGATGATGCCGGTCGCCATCCGAGGCTCTTTGGGCCCCGCCAGGTACGAACGATAGATCAGCCCTTCGGGCAGCAACAGGAAGCCGAAATCGCTCTGCTGCAGATCCTGCTCGTACAGCGGTTGGCCGATTTCCGACTCGGGGGCGCTCTGCAGATCCACCAGCGGCGAGGACGAGCGTGAAGCGGTGGCTGGCCCAGCCAAGGACCCGCTTTCGCCGGGTGAACCGAACGGCTGGACGGCCGACGCGAGCGGACCCTCAGACGGCTGCGTTATGCCCGCCGCCGCCACTCGCCCAGGCAAACCTGCTATCAGTGCCAGCAACAGCGTGAGGGCCGTGCCAATGTTTGGATTCCCTAGTCTCATGCTTCATCCAGCGGGCGACCACCGTCATCGCGACGGAAACTGGCTCGGCGGACGAGCCCAGTGAGACGACGGCCGAGCGGTAGTCTAACGCGACAGTCCATTTCGCAACAGACGAATTGACGATGCGCCTAAGGTTAGGTTGCTCAGGTAGTTGTGGCTTGCTGCCAGCGGCGCGCTCGGATGCTCAGCCACGGGCCGCCAGCGGCTCCGCCCCACGGCCGGCCGCCAAGTCCTCGCCGCCAGCGACGGTTGTGGTAGGATACGATTGGGATGTAACTACCGGTTCTATCGGCAATTCGGGTGTTATCAGTTGAATGGGAAATTCTGTGCCGTGCTTTGCGGCTGGCGGCCGCCAACGAAAAAGCCCGGCTTTTTCGGAAAAGCCGGGCTTCTGGTATGATTTCTATTCCAACCGCCATTTGGCCTGCCGCAGCACCGCCCGGTTGGAGCCCGCCATCGCCTCGTACCAGACGCTGACCAAGGTGCCGTCGTCCAGTTGCACCGTGCTGGGATACCCCAAGTCGCCTCCCGCCCCGTCGCCGGAGACGACGATCGGTTCGGACCATGTGCGGCCGTGGTCGGCGCTCACGCGCGCTTGATTGCCGAACGGCGGCCGGCGATGCCCGTAGGTCATCAGCAACCGGCCGTCTTTCAACCGCAGCAGGTGTGAGGGCAAGCCCCATACGCCGATCGACTGCGGCTCCGACCACGTCTTGCCGCCGTCGGACGATTCGCATTGCAGCGTCTCGCCCGAATTCGCCTTGTTGTGGTTCCGGATTTGAACGAGGATCCGCTGGTCCGCCGTCTCGACCGCGTGCAGTTCGTGGTAGCTGCGATGGTCGTCGCCCGCGCGGGTGGGGATGGCGGCCAGCCACTGCCAGGTTTGACCGTCGTCCGTCGACTGGCAGACGCCGACGCGGTTGTCGCCGCGCCACAACTCCTTGCCGGCGTACAGCAGGCGTCCGTCGGCGAGCTGAATCGGGCCATGCGGGCTGTTGACCAGGCTGTCATACCGGCCGCTGAACGTGACCCCGCCGTCGGTCGAGCGGATCATCCAGACGCCCAGTGCGGCCTTGCGCTGCTCTGCATTGACGCGCGTATGGGCGGCCTGCCAGCGGGCCAGGCGATCCGCCGGCCAGTTGCCGTCCTTCTCTGCCTTGGTCAGGCTCGACTCGTAGGCCAGCGACGTGAACGTCGTGATCAGGATGGAACCTTTCGCCGTCTCCAACACGCCCGCATCCCGGTCGTCGATCGGGCCGTCCATCACGACTTCCGGCCATGTCCACGTTTGGCCCTGGTCGTGCGAGCGCATCAAGTCGACCCGGCCAAACGGGCAGACGTGCGCCTCGCGGCCACCCGAACAGACCAACAGCAACTGCCCGTCGCGGCAGCGAGCCACCGTGGGCCAGCCGTGATACAGATCGGGCAGATGGCTGATGACCTTCGTTTCCAGAATCTGCACCGGCGGCGCGGCCGCGGCCTGCGAACGACGAACGTGAAACAGGATCCCGGCAGCCGCCGCGCCGGTACTCGTCAGCCACTGGCGGCGATGAAGCGAAATGGACATGGATCGGTTCTCCTGGTGGGAGTGTTGGAGAGGGTGCGGAAAGGACGCATTCTACAGGGAGCGACCGCCGGAGCAAACCAGCGGTCACCGGCTTTCGGGGAGAATCGTCGCTTTGTCGTCCGGATCGTTGGCTCGGCGGTACGTGTCCAGCGGGGCCGGCTGAATCCAATCGGGCAGCAACCGCACGTCGTGCTCTCCGGCCAGGCCGCCGGGTTCGCTGGGCTCTGTCGGATCGTCGGCCCGGCGAATCTCCCACCAGCAGCGGCCGGCGTGATTGTGCTGGTGATCGACGACAAAGCCGGCGCGGCGCAGCAACGGGCCGATCCAGCCCATGCAGTGGTCGCAATAGTCGTGGTACTGCTGCAAACTGTTGCGGATCAGAAACCCCTTCGAGGGGCACTGGTGCATGTCGATGCGGTAGACGGCATCGGTGGTGGTGCAGTAATACCCGGCGGCTTCATGCTCCAGCGTGTGGCCCCAGTACTCGATCATGCCGGGAATGCCCTGGGGAACGATCAACTCGGCGGCGTGACGCTGGGAGTCCTGCGAGATCGCCTCGTCCCAGTATTGGCGGACCAGTCGCTCGCCGCCGGTCCGGCGCAGCCATTCGAAGGTCCATTCGTAATGTCCGCAGAAGTCGTAGACGCCTAGCATGTGGCTTCTCGAATCTCGCTCAAGTCTTGGGGCGGCGTCCCCGCGTCGCGGGGCAGGAACGTCTGCCGGCAGGAGCCGTTGCCGCCCGCGACGCGGACGGTGAATCCGGCCGGTGCGGCGATCGACTCGTTCAGGAAATAACACTGCTGGCAGAAACACGGGACGATCTCCCGATGGTGAGCGCGCAGCTGCTTGAAAGCAGGGCAGACGCTGACGGTGACGACGACCGCCTGGTCGCTTTCCTGCACCTGGACCTCCGCGCCCGGTTCGGCCGCAAAGAACGCGCGCCAGTACGCGGCGATGCCGGGCAGGCCGCGCTGTTGCCAAGCAGCGGAGACCGGAGCGTAGTACTGCGTGCCGAGATCGGTCCAGTAGCGGCGCAGGCCTTCCCAGCCGAACCGCCGCAGGAGGAAGCGGAAGGTGGCGTTGATGGCGAAATAGAAGTCCGCCGCTCCGACCGGTTTGGTGTCGCGATAGGGCAAGGCACCAAGGTGGGACAGGCCACGACCGTCCTGATCGGAACCGGTCTCTTTTTCGTCGCGATCGAGGTTGGGGAATGGTTTCGTGCTCATGAAAGGACCGCGTCGAATTTCGCCGCACAATCCGCCAAGTGTTGGTAGATGGCCCCAAAGTCGCCGCCGAAAGCGACCAGCTGCGCGCCCAATTGAATCACGGTCCGGGCGTCGTCGGCGCTGCCGACAGGACGGCCCCAGGCTTTACCGTGCTGGCGGCACGCGGCGGCCAATCGCTGCTGGGCCTCCATGATTAGGGGGTCGTTCACGGCGGGCGTGCAACCCAACCGCAACGACAGATCGCCCGGTCCCAGGAACAGGACATCCACGCCGGGGACCGCCGCGATCGCTTCCACGTTTTGCAGGGCCAGCGGCGTTTCGATCTGGACGGTCAGGAACGTCTCGCGGTTGACCTGGTCCGTGTAGTCCGCCGGCTTGCCGACCAGGAAATCCGCGTCCAAGCCCGCTCCATCCAGTCCCCGATCGCCCAGCGGCGGGAACTTCACGGCCTGCACCAACTCGCGGGCGCGCTCGGGCGTCGAGACGTGCGGGATCATCAGGCCTGCGGCCCCGTCCTCCAGCAGGCGATACAGGCCGGTCTTCTCGATCGTCGCGGGCCGCCACAGGCAGTCGATATCGGCCAGGTGGTGCAGCGCCAGCATCGCGGCAGTGTCCGAGGGGTCCCAAACACGGTGTTCCGCGTCGACCCAGATGCCGTCGTAGCGGAATTCGGCGGCCAGCCGTGGAAAGTATCGCAAGAAACCGCCGACCGAACACACGCGGGCGACCTGGCCGGCACGGATTTTGGCGAGGATTTTGGAGCGTCTGATCATGAGCGATGGTTATAATGCGCCTGGACACCGCTGACAATTGGGGGAAACGCTTTCTGCAAGCCGCCTAGAATTCGCTCGGGACCGGCTGCCCGTCGTTCCTGATGCCCAGAAGTTGGTAGACGCCCAAGCCGGCCGCTTCATCTGTCCCGACTTCCACGGGGGCGGAGCGCGTGATGTCCACGGCATTGTTGTCAAAACCGATGGTGTCGCTGATGAATCGGCAAGCCCCGTCGCACATCACAAAATGGGCCCCGCCCGGATGGAAGCTGCTGAAGCCTCGAGCACAACTGTCCGTGTCAAAGATGACGTTGTTGGGGTGATTGAGCCGAATGCTGACCCGGCCTTCGTTGACGATCCCGGGGCCCGGATTTCGGACGCCGCACCAGTAGCCGGCGCGGCAGCGTCCGTTGCGTTCGCCCACGGCGACCGTATGACTGGTTCCGTCCAGAATGTCGGCGAAGCGGACTCTACTCTCGCCGTACAGGATCCCGTCGTTGTGCTTGCCCAGGCGTCCGTTGCGAGAAAAGAAGCCCTTCGAGCCGAAATAGTTCGAGACCGCGGGTTGAAATCCGACGGGCGCATTGAGGCCACCGAAATCCCTGCCGCCCGCCGCTTCCATCGGCAGCAAATCGCCCGTCGTGTCGGAAGGGCAGCGGTACACGTCCAGCGGCGTCTGAATCCAGTGCCGCTGATCGGGGGCGCTTACCAGATCGCAAAGCCGCTGGTCGTTGACCATCAACTGGTCGTACAGGGCCTGCTGCTCCAGGTAAGGAAGAAGGAACGTGCCCCAGCCCCATTGCTCTTCATGAGGCGACCATTGATTGACGATGTAGACCATGTGCCCCGGAGGAAAGCAGCCGTGCACGTCATGGTAGCTGTTGAGCGCAAGGCCAATTTGCTTGAGGTTGTTGGCGCACTGCATTCGCCGCGCCGCCTCTCTGGCCGACTGAATCGCCGCCAGCAACATCGCTGTCAGAAGACCGATGATGGCAATTACCACCAAGAGTTCGATCAACGTGAAGCCGTGACGGCGTTCGATCAACAAGTGACCGACGCGACAAGAGTCCGTCATGGTCCCGCCCTCCCCGTAATGTCGCCGAAGACCGGATCGTTCGTCCAGTGGTACCTCTGGTGCATCGCCTCGGTGGTTAGTGTCTCCTGGCCTCGATCGTGGCACACGATGTAGATCAACTCCTCTTCAATTCCCGGTGAGCCGCGATAGTGGCCATCGGAACGAAGAACCACGTGCCGGTTTTCACGCAGGGCAACGAGCGAGTAAGACGGATCCTCGTTGGGCAGGCGGTACACCCGCACCGCACTCTCGCCCGGGACCGCGATCAGCCGCCCGTCGGGCGACACGATGCCGGAGTCGCCGGAGCGCCCCGCCGCCAACTTGGCCGGGCCATTGTCCCAGACGAACCCTGCGGACGAGTTCTCGATGTCCGTGACGGTCGTGGGCAGAAGCTTGGCGGTGGCGAGGTTCCACAGCCGAATCGTTCCGTCGGCATGTTCGGCCGCCAGCATCGTACCGGTGGAAGAGAAACCCACTCGGCTCACGGCCGCCCTGTGTCCAGGCTCGACGTGCCGCGGCGAGTGCGTCTGGGCGTCGAACACGTGCACGGTGCCGCCAAAATCGGAAACGAGATAAGTCGCACCGCCGGGCGAATACGCGACCGAAAGGACCCGCGGATCACTGACCGCGTCGCGGCGTCGTGGCTGCCGCGCGATGTCTTCGCCGGTAGTGAGATCATAGATTCGCCAACGGCGGGGCATGTTGTGGATTCCCGCCAACAGCGATTTTCCATCGGGGGACCAGGCCAAGGGGCCGTCGCAACCACCGCACGAGGAAATCTCCCCCAGGAGACTGCCCGACCCGGCATCCCAGAAGTTGATTGAACCTTGGCGAGCCTCCTTGTCCCAAGCGGACGCCGCGAGCGTCGACGCGTCAGGCGACCAAACGAGGTCGCACACGCCAGACAAGCTGTGCGTTCCGGACCATCTCGGCGTTTCCGATCCCGGTTCCCAGACGCGGACGGTACTGCCAGTGGTAGAAGCCAGTTTCTTGCCATCGGGCGACCAGACGATCGCGTGGATCGGGCCCTCGTGACCCTCCCAAGTACTTTGCGTCTTTCCCGAGCAAACATCCCACAGGCGAACCTGATTGTTCAGGGATGCCTCGATACTGCCTGAGGCGAGCCAGCGTCCGTCGGGCGACCAGGCAAGGCAGCTGACGCCTTCGATCGGCGGCGCGTGGATGCACCGGAGACAGCCCGACTGCGAATTCCATAACCGAATCGTGTGATCCGTGCCACCGGACGCCAAGTACTTTCCACAAGGAGACCAACTGAGGAATCTCACCGCACCGTCGTGACCTGCGAAGGCGCGGAGAAAGTCCCCTGTCTTTGCGTCCCACAGGCGAATGACGCCGTCATCGCACCCCGTCGCCAGCTGCGTCGAATCCGGACTGTAGGCCGCCGCGTAGACCGGTCCGCGATGCCCCCGGGTTTCGACGGTCCACGAATGGACGCCGGGGATTGGGGCGGGCTTCTCGACGAGCGCCATGGTGCTGAGCGGCCCCCCTTCGCTCACCTTGATAGGCTCCGGCTCGATCGCCGGCGTGGCCGAATCCGGGGGCGGTACGGGCTCGCCGATGTCCAAGTTCAAGCCCGAACCCTTGATCTTCTCCGGCTCGTTCTCGATGGTAATGTCTGCTCCTTGGCCGACCTCGATTTTCACCCCGTCCTGATCTTGGACAATCTGGACCCTGTCCGACTTGATCCGGATGATCATTTGGAAGGCAAGTGAAATCACGAAGACCAACGCCAGTGCGCTTGCAGCCATGAGCGGCGTTTTCCATGGATGGCGGGCCAGCATCGGGCCGAGCTGGCATGCCGGCGGACGAGTCGGCGGCAGGCCCGCTCCAGCGTCCGCTGCTGTTGGGCCGGTTTCCGCAGCCAGAGCATCGAGGTCAGCTCGGCAGGTTCTGAACTCTTTGGTTTCGGCCAACCGTCGGCGCAGATCGGCGCCGGCGCCAAGTGGCGTCAAGGCTTCGACGACCTCCGTCGGCGTGGAAAACCGCCCGGTCGCGTCCTTGGCCAACATGCGATCGAGCACGTCGACCAACTCGTCGGGGATGTCCCCCCGCAGTTCCCGAATCGGCCGCACCGGCTCGTGGACGTGGGCCATCATCTTGTCGAACGCACCTCGATACCGGGGACCGCGGAAAGGCGGACTGCCCGTCAGCAGCTTGAACAGCGTGCAGCCGAGGCTGTAGACGTCCGCGCGGATGTCCACCGCATGGCTGTTCGTGGCCTGTTCGGGAGCGATGTAGTCGGCCGTACCAAGGGCATGGCCGGTGCCCGTCATCTCGTTGCCCGACGGGGCCTCGGACCGTATCAAAGCCAAGCCGAGGTCCAAAATCTTGACATCCCCATCGAAAGTCAGCATCAAGTTTGACGGCTTGATGTCGCGGTGTACCATTCCGTGTTCGTGGATGTACTGCAGGCCTAGGGCAGTCTGGCGGGCCAATTCGCAAGCGTCGGCGACCGGCAAGGGACCGCAGCGTTCGACCAGTTTGGAAAGGTCCAAGCCGGCGACGTACTCCATGGCCAAATACGGCTGCCCGTCGCAATCCCCCGCATGCAGCGCGCGGACGACATGCGCATGTTCCAGCGCGCCGACCGCTTCCATTTCCCGCTCGAAGCGTGCGACCATTTGAGGGTGGGCCAGGCGGTCCTTGGGCAACAGCTTGAGGGCCACAAGACGTTTGAGCTTCGTATGCCATGCCTTGTAGACGGTCCCCATGCCGCCCGCTCCCAGCTTTTCGAGAAGTTGGTACTCTTGGATCGTCGCCGGTTCTGGGGCGACGGTCGTCGAGGACGGCGCGAGAACAGCTTCCGGGCTGAGGCAACGTCCCCCGATCGCGGCGGCGCGCCGGACCACGCGATCGCACGCCGGTTCCCGCACATACGGGTCTTCGGCGATCGGGGCCTGCAGTTGGCTCAGACACGCGTCCGTCTGGCGTTCGAACCGTTCGACCGTCGCTTCGCAGTCCGCGCACGTTTCGAGATGTTCGAGAACGGCTTCCGCGCGGTCTTCGGCCAAGTCACTGGCTACGAACGCAGACAAGACGTCAGGATGCAGGCAATGTTGGAAGGTCATCTGCACACCAGGTTGTATAGGGGCGGATCGGCGACGCTTTCGCCACGCGATACAGCGTTCGCCACGGATCTGACGTCATCTAACGGCGCGGCACGCTGCTCTTGCCGTTACGGACCAAGAGTCGCTCGATCTGATATTGTTTGCCGTTTCGGGTACACAAGAACTGAAGCATTTGGCCCTGATGGTTTTGCAGCACGATCTGCCTGAGCGGTCCCACGATCTTTGTTGTACCGATTTTCTCCAGGCCTGTCATGGCTTTCTTCACGTCGGCAATCTGCCGCTCGCTCAGTTTCCCGTTGCGCATGTCGGCGAGATAACCCGTGGCTGTAGGGCTGATCAGCGGCGTCAGACCGGACGCGTCACCGTCGACGCCCAGCCGCCAAACCAATTCGGCGACCGGATATTCCGGGCTGTCCGGGGCGACCTCCCGTTTTCGCAGCTTCGCATCGCCCCGCACGTTCTGATTGCCATCGCCCGGCTCGGCCGTGCGCCCATCGGCCGCGGCGCCGGTTGCCGGCGTTCCGCGGCCCTGGGTGCCTGGCGGATCGCCGGTGCCAGCCGTCTTTTCTGGCCCTTGGCCGCGCAATTCGTCCCGCTGGCGAGTCACCGGAATCCCAGCTTTGTCCAACAACCAAGCCGCTTCCTTGCCCAATTGCGGATCGTCTCGGAAAGCCTGGACATAGTCCCAATCGACCTTGCCGAGTTTCGCGAAGCAGCGTAGCGCGGTGATGCGGATGGTCTCCTGTTCGCTGCGGTCGTTGATGATTGCGGCCAAAGTGCCGGGACAGGTCGCGCCGTCAACACATGCCCAATCGGGAACAAGCAGCAGCGATCCACACGCGGGGCACGAGATCTCGACGGACGTCCGGGGCGTATCCTGCCGGCGTTGCACCGAGGGCTGCAGGGCCTTCATGGGACGCACTGCGGCCGGCGTTGAGGGAGTCAACGCTGGCTTTCTTTCCGAACCGTTGGAGCAGGCTGCTAACACAGCGGCAGCCCTGAGGTCGATCGGGCTGTCGCTGTCCTCCACCGGTTTGTGCGGCACGTGAACCGGCTTGCCGCATTTCTTGCAGATGAACTGTTTGCCAGCGGCATCAGGTTCTGCTGTGTATTGTTGCCCACAATGTATGCACGAGAACTTGATCTTCATCGTTTCCAACTCCTTACGCATAGCAGACCTCGTCGCTCTTCCTAAACAACGCAGGGGCGCCACGCGAATTTCGCGAAGCTGAAAAAAATCTGAGTGCCAGGCGATTTCAGGGATCGATCAGAGGCGGATTTCGCGCAACACGCCGCAAGTCTGCGGGGAACGAAACCGCGTTAAGCAGAAGAACTGCAGAGACTTGCGGCGACCAAACAAGCGGCACGGGCCGCCAACACCTCAGTCTGCGGCGGGCGACGCGGATCGCGTAAATCGTTCGTCCACCTTTTGGACGCGGATGCCGGCTTGTGCATCGAGCACCAGGGGGACGCCATCCGGCCCCAGAAACGGCAGGAACCAGGCGCACGCCCAGCGGCAACGATCGAAATCAGCCTCAACCGCGGGTTCCGCGACTCGTCCGATAAAGACTCCAGACGCAAACCGTTCCAGTTGGCACAGGTCCACAGATGATGGTCCGCGATCTCCAATGCCTTCTGATTGCCGAGTTGCGGACAATCGGCTTGATGATACTCGCTGACGGTTCCGGTCGATTCTTGGCCTTCGGTGCCATCCGTCGTGACCGAAACGGCGATCTCGCCCGCTGCGCCGGCCGGGACGAAATCCGATCGCGCTGGCTTCGGCCGCGGGCTGGTCTGCCGGTCCGCTTGTCCTGGAGTGGTGAGTTCGTCGGGGTTCAATTCCAGCATACGTTCCAACACCGCGGCCAATGGTCTGGGCACTTCCGGTCGCCGCTCCCGGCTCCTTTGCGCTGCGATGGCCGCCAACGCAGGGCCTTTATTCCGTGGCGCGCGGTCCGAGGCCCCGGCAACCGGAACCTGGCCGACCAAGAGCTTGTACAGCGTCGCTTCGAGGCTGTAGATGTCCGCCCGGATGTCGACCCGGTGGCTGTCGCCGGCCTGTTTGGGCGCCATGAAGTCGCGCGTGCCCATGATCTGGCCCGACAAGGTGAACTCGCTGAAAATGTCGCCGTTTTCCGGGGTCAGCAGGGCCAGGCCCAAGTCGAGGATTTTCACCAGCGGCATGAATGCACCCCTGACTTGAAGGCTGGCTTGCCGGCTTGTTTCAGAATGGTCCTACAGCCGCGTATCCGGCAGGTCCGCTAGGCCTTCCAATTCAAGCTTCAGTCTCCTCATTACGCGATACTTGGCTTGACGCACCGTGTGTTTGGTCATTCCGAGGTCCCGGGCAATCTCCGCGGCCGTCTGGCCAAGCACGGCCATCCGCCAGAACGCTTGCCACGTTCGCTCCTCAAACTCCTCGCGCAAGAGTTCGAGGGCGCGGCGGATCACGCGAAGCTGTTCGTCCGCAGGAAACCAGTCGCTGGACAAGGAAACGGACTCGTCTTCGGGCAGTTGAACCAATTGCTGTTGGGCATCGGAGCCACCGGGCGCGATATCGTGCCTGGCCCGCCATCGCCAATGGTCGATAATCTTGCGGCGGCAAATCGTCCACAACCAGCCGCGAAACGTGTCCTCCGGCCGATCGCGACGGAATTCGGCCAGGTGGGAGGCGACCGCCGTCAGAACTTCTTGGCTCACGTCCTCGGCGTCGGCATCCTGCAATTGCGCTCGGCGACACCAGCCGTAAACCAGCGGAGCGTACAGATGGACGAGTCGATTCCAAGCCTGTGGCTCCTGCGCCTTGACTCGGAACAGCAGGCTCGTCGAGGTGGACCGGAAAGCGTCCGGGTCCTGGGTCATGCCATGGGAAGCGGCATGTTCCATGGTTGACACTCCAAATCGAGAACGTCAAGAAGCATGAGTATATGCATGATTCCGGTTGGCAACCAGTACAAGTGAACTCGTCGGCGGAAGTTCGCATCATCTGTCTAATCTTCTCTGCGATTTCGCGGGCGGTGGTCCTTGGGGGGGCGGACATGGGGGCCATTCTCGGACCTGCCCGGACGCGGCTCGTTGCAGTCAGCCGCGCTCGCTGTTGGGTTGCGATTCAACCGATATGCCGCTACACTCCGCCCGTGGCGCCAACACCAATTCTTGCGGCGGTTCGAGAAGCCCCGTTTTTTGGAAAAGCCGGGCTTCTGGCGCGGCGAGCGCAAATGAGTGCCGTGGACCTTGACGCAGGGAGTTGCACATGGAAACGTTCACCTGGCTGGACTACAGCGTGTTTGCGATCTACCTGCTGATCACGGTCGCGATCGGCTTGATGTTCATGCGCGGCCAGCGCGACTTGTCTGAGTACTTCCTGGCGGGCCGCAGCATGGGCAGCGTGATCATCTCGATGACGGTCCTGGCCGCCCTGTTTTCCGGGATCAGCTTCCTGGCTTCCCCGGCGGAAGGCTACGCGTACGGCCCGGCCTTTTTTCTGGTCAACCTGGGGTTCTTCATCGCCACGCCGATCACGACCGTGCTAGTCCTGCCGTTTTTTTACCAGTCGCGGTTCTTTACGGCGTACCAGTATTTGGAGGAGCGGTTTTCGGTCCAGGTGCGTGCCTTGGCTTCGGCGTCGTTCATCCT
The DNA here is from genome assembly GCA_964409865.1 of uncultured Pirellulaceae bacterium. Taxonomy (GTDB): domain Bacteria; phylum Planctomycetota; class Planctomycetia; order Pirellulales; family Pirellulaceae; genus Anammoximicrobium. The sequence continues at coordinate 41,148 of CAYPGE010000005.1, read as the reverse complement.
CCGCGTGCTGCTGTGGCTGGCGCTGGCGACCTACGCCCCGGCCCTGGCTCTGGAGCAAGCGACGGGGTTGCCCTTGTGGTTTACGATTCTGTGTACGGGCGTGCTGACTACCTTCTACACGACGCTGGGCGGCATGAAGGCGGTGATCTGGACCGACGTGATGCAGTTGGTGGTGCTGTTCGGCGGGCAAGTGGTCATTGGGCTGACCGCCTTGGCCCGCGTGCCGGGCGGGATCAAACAGGTTGCCGAGTTGGCAACGGCCGGGGACCGCTGGAACCTGAGTTTCAGCCTGGATCCAACGGTGCGTCTGACCATCTGGGGGCTGGTCATCGGCGGGGCGTTCATGCACCTGGTGCAGATGGCCACGGACCAGGTCTCCGTGCAACGCTACCTGACTGCCAAGAACCTGAAAGAGGCTCAGCGAGGCCTGTGGATCAAGTTGGCAATGGTGCTGCCCGTGACGGCCGTGTTCTACGGCGCCGGCTTGATCTTGTACGCTTTCTACCAGGTCCACGGCGATCCGCTGGCGGCCGGAAGGATTTCCAAGCCGGACCAGATTCTGCCGTATTTCGTGGTCACGGAGCTGCCGGCGGGGTTCTCCGGCTTGTTGATCGCGGCGATCTACGCGGCCAGCATGTCCACGATTTCGGCCGGGATCAATTCGCTGACCTCGGCCAGCCTGATCGACTTCTACCAGCGCCTCCGGCCGCACGCGGATACATCCGAACGGAGGCAACTCAAGCTGGCCCGCCGGCTGACGCTTGCCTACGGCGCATTGGTGATCGCGTTCGCTTTTCTGGTCCAGCACTTGGGAACGCTGCTGGAGGCCAGCAATTCGGTCATCGGCTTGGTGGGCGGGCCGCTGCTGGGGTTGTTTTTCCTGGGCATGCTCCTCCGCCGCGTGACGGCCCGCGGCGCGTTGCTGGGCTGGCTGGCGGGCATTGGCGTGCTGCTGCCGGTCTGGCTGGCGACCGGCGTTTCCTTTGTCTGGTACACGCTGATCGGCTGCGGCTCGACGATGATCGTCGGCTACCTGGTCAGTCTCTTCGAGCCCGCGCCGGATCCACAACGTTTGCAGGGACTGGTCTGGGGCGGTCGCCGGGCCAGCCAGAGCAACTCGACCTGAGTTGGAAAGGAGAGAAAAAACGCCAACCGCGCATCGGACTGCTCGCGACATCTCACCAGCGATCCCCGACAACGGGATCACCTGGTCCGGGGATTTCTGATCCACCAGGAAAAAAACTGCCCGCTGACAACGATCATCCGCAACGCTGTGTGGTACAATCCAGGCACGCTCGTACCGCGCGGTATCATGTCCGCCAGATGACGACGACGTTTGCCGAGCCCTGTGAGGAGCAATCGAATATGGCCACGATCTTGCGAGTGAACATGAGCGATCTTTCGGTCCGCCGGGAAGATATCGACGCGCGTTACCAGGAACTGGGTGGACGCGGTCTGACCTCGGCGCTGGTCGCGGACGAGGTGCCGCCCCACTGCCATCCGCTGTCGGCGGCCAACAGATTGGTGCTGGCCCCCGGCATCCTGACCGGAACCGGCGCGCCATGTTCCGGACGATTGTCGGCGGGAGCGAAAAGTCCGCTCACGGGGACGATCAAGGAAGCCAACTCCGGCGGCATGGCCGCGATCGACTTGGCGATCTGCGGCATTCAAGCCATCGTGGTCGAAGGCCGGCCGGCGGCCGGCAAGTGGTACCGTTTGCGGGTCACGCCCGGCGACGCCGTGCTCGAGCCGGCCGACGATCTGGCCGGATTGGGTAACTATGACACGGTGGCTCGGCAAGGCGAGCGGTTCGGCGGAAAGATTTCGTGCATCAGCATCGGCCAGGCGGGCGAGATGCGCTCCGGGGCGGCCAGCATTGCGGTCACCGACGTCGAACGGCGACCGACGCGGCACTGCGGCCGCGGCGGTCTGGGGGCCGTGATGGGCTCGAAGGGACTGAAGGTGATCGTCGTCGATCCCACCGGCGGTCAACGGCCGCGACCGGCGGACATGGCGGCCTTTCGCCAAGGCGTGCAGAAATTCAACGAGGCCCTGCTGGGCCATCCGCTGACCGGGGAAGGCTTGCCCAAGTACGGCACGAATTCGCTGGCCAACGTGATCAACGCCGCCGGCGGCTACCCGACGCGGAATTTCAGCGACGGGCAGTTCGAGGGCGTGGAGCCGATCAGCGGCGAGCGGCAACACGACGTGATCGTGGAACGGGGCGGCGAAATCGCGCACGCCTGCCACCGCGGCTGCACCATCCGTTGCTCGCGGACCTACGTGGACGAGCACGGCGAGTTCTTGACCAAGGGGCCCGAGTACGAAACCGTCTGGGCGCACGGGGCCAACTGCGGGATCGACGACTTGGACGCCATCGCCCGCATGGACCGCATGGACGACGATCTGGGGCTGGACACGATCGAGACGGGAGCCACGATTGCCGTGGCGATGGAAGCGGGGGTGATTCCCTTCGGCGACGCCGCCGGTGCGCTGCGACTGCTGGAGGAAGTCCGCCGCGGCACGCCGCTGGGTCGGCTGATCGCCTCCGGCGCAGAAGTGTTCGGCAGGACCTACGGCATCGAACGCATCCCCACCGTCAAGGGCCAGGCCATGCCGGCCTACGATCCGCGCGCCATCCAAGGCATCGGCGTCACGTATGCCACCTCGACGATGGGCGCCGATCACACGGCCGGCTATGCGGTGACGGCAAACGTGTTGAGCGTGGGCGGCCAGGTCGATCCGTTGCGGACGGAAGGGCAAGTGGAACTGAGCCGCAACCTGCAGATTGCGACCACCGCCATCGATACCACCGGATTGTGCTTGTTCGTGGCCTTCGCCGTGCTGGACAATCCGGCCGCGTTGGAGGGCATTTGCGAGATGCTCAGCGGCCACTTCGGACGCCTGATCAGCGCCGATGACTTCTTGGCGCTCGGCAGGCAGACGTTGGCCACAGAACGAGGTTTCAACAAAGCCGTGGGCTACACCGCCGCCCACGACCGCCTGCCGGACTTCTTCCGCACGGAGAAACTCCCGCCGCACAACATGACCTTTGTGGTGTCGGACGAGGAGCTGGACCAGGTTTTCGCGGGGATTGGATAGCGGCGTACGATGAGCAAAGTCCAGGTGTACGTTTATGCCGATCTGCGCCAATTTACCGGCGGGGCCGCCGCCGTGGAAGTCGACGCGGAACCGGGACAAACCGTGGCTGCAGTGCTCGCACGGCTGGGAATCCCCCGCGAGCGGACCAAGATCGTCTTTGTCAACCACCGCGCTGCGCAGCCGGACCGCGTGCTGAAAGGCGGCGAACGCGTGGACCTGTTCTCCGCGATTGGAGGAGGTTGAGGTTCGGTCAATCGCGACGACCAAAATCTGTCGCCTTTGGGGAAGAAATTGAGCTAAGCTTCTTGGAAGAAGCATGAAGCGGGCTGAACGCCGGCGCAGACACGTGGCTGCGACACTGCGGTTCGCCGGGCACGCAGGCCCGGATCCGCACGGCAACTTCGCCTTGATCTTACGAAACTTCCTTTCGCTGATGGGTGGAACGCATGCGTACGATTCTACGATTTCTTCGTCGGGACCAGGGTGCAACGGTGGTCGAGTATGCCTTTATGCTGGGCGCCATTCTGGGCGTCATCATCATTACCGTCGAAATCTTCGGCTCCAGCACGAACGGAACCTTCGCGAGTTCGGTAGAAAAGATCAGCAGCGTGGTAAACTAGCGCCTGTCCCGAAATCATCCGCACCTCGTCAACTTCGGGCGAAATCCAAAGCCCCCTCCTCGAAGATGGTTTGCGGCATGTGACCCTTCCTGTATAATCCGGACGTGCTTTTCCAAGCCCCGGACCTAAGGAGTCATTTGCTGTGAAACCGCTTGCGCCGATCACGAACCGGCGTGCCCGCCTGATCGTCGTGCTGGCCGCATCCGTAGGGTCCGTTTTCGCCGGCGGTTCAGCGCCGGCCGCCGATGCGTCCGACGCGGCGCCTTCTGCCACGGACGCCATGACGCAGTTCGTGCGCGTCAGCCCGCGCGATTCGCGATACCTCGAACTCTCCGACGGTACGCCGTACATCCCCAACGGCCTGAACGTGATTCATCCGCAGGGCGGTGTCTCCACGGAGGCAGGGCTGGCGCAGATGGAGAAGTGGATGAAGGCCCTGGCGGACAGCCAAGGGAATTATATCCGCATCTGGATGAGTTCGACTTTCTGGGACATCGAACACGAGCAGGCCGGCGTTTTTGACGAGGCGCGGGCCCAACGCGTCGACGCGCTCCTGGAACTGGCCCGGCGCTACGGCATCCGGGTGAAAGTGACCATCGAACATTTCCGCGAGATCGATCCCAACAACGTCCGGCAAGCGTGGGCTTCCAAGCCTTTGCACCACGTCTCGCGCGGCGGCACGGCCAAGGACATGCCGGACTGGCTGGCCAACGAAAAGAGCCGGGCTCAATTCCGGCAGAAACTGGCTTGGCTCCAGCAGCGGTTCGGCGACCAGCCGGTCATCTATGCCTGGGAGTTGTGGAACGAAATCAACGCGGTCCGCGGCGGCGACTATCTGGGTTGGAGCGAGGCGATGCTGCCCGAACTCAAACGGCTGTTCCCCAAGAACATGACGCTGCAGAGCCTGGGCAGCTTCGACAGCCAGTGGGCCTTCAAGCCCTACGGCCGCCTGTGCCAGATGCCGAACAACGACGTGGCCCAGGTTCACCGCTACCTCGATCCGGGCGCACCCCTGCAGGTCTGCCACGGCCCGGTCGACGTGCTGGCCGCCGGCGCCGTGCGCGAACTGCTGGCCATGCAGCCCGGCCGGCCGGTGATCCTGGCCGAAGGCGGCGCGGTCGAACCGCGGCACACGGGGCCGTTCAAGCTGTACGCCAAGGACCAGGCCGGGATCATCCTGCACGACGTGATCTTCGCCCCGTTCTTTGCAGGCGCCGCCGGCGCGGGCCAGTGCTGGCACTGGGGCGAATACGTGGACCGCAACAACCTCTGGCACCAATTCCGCGCGTTCGCCGACACGGTGCGCGGCATCGACCCGGCGACCGAAGGTTTTCAGCCGCTGATGGTCCCCCATCCGCGTTTGCGCGTGTACGTGCTGAAAGGCCGGCGGACTTCGCTGCTCTGGTGTCGGGACATCGAAAACACCTGGCAGGCTGAACTCCAGGAGGGCCATGCCCCCGAAGAACTGAGGGACGTCACGGTATCGTTGAACGACATCGGTCCGTTGGCCGGACGCACGGCGAGGGCCTACGATCCTTGGAAAAAGGTGCAGGCCGATGCGCCGATCAAGGACGGCGCGGTACACCTGCCCGCGTTCGCCCGATCTATGGTCATACGCATCAGTGCAATGTGACGGAAAACGGGGTCGGGTCTCATTTGCAGCGATCGGGGAAGCGTAACCATCCCACAGGCAAGGCGTGGGCATTCGGCGGCTCGCGGCGCGGCCGAGTGGCACGGCCTACTTGTTGGCCGTGCGAAGCGGCCCGCGACGCACAACGGCGAGAGGGCTCACCGGCCGTCCGACGCCGGGCCGGCAACGGACTGGATCGCGGATGCCCCCAGGCCGGCTTCGTGCGCACTTCCGGCACGGCTAACAAGTGAGCCGTGCCACACCGAGCAGGGCCACGCCCGCCGAGCAGGGCCACGCCCGCCATCGGGACGTGAAGCCATCGAACTGCCTTTTCATCGACGGTCAACTGAAACTGGCGGACTTCGGGTTGCTGGCTCAAGTGGATCGCAGCGTCTCGCGGGTGGGCACGTTGGAGTACATGCCGCCCGACGGCATCATGGACACTCGCGCGGACGTCTATGCCGCGGGCCTGGTGATCTACCAGATGATCACCGGCTTGCCGGCGCACCGCTTTCCCGCGATCCAGACGCGGGCCAGGACGATCTTGGCGGACCCCAGGCTGATGGCGCTAAATCGCCTGGGGCTCAGGGCGTGCCAGTCCGATCGCAACGCACGGTTTGCAGACGTGGTGGCCATGCTGCAGACGTTGCAACATGAGGTCGTGGACCAAACTCTGTCCGACCGGCCAGAGGGAATGAAGGTGGCGCCGGGCAGAATCCGCCGGCTTCTCGGCCGTGCCATCGTAGCGGTCTGTCTGGCCGTTGCCCTGATGGGCGGTTGGCGGGTCTGGCGCGGTCTGGACTCCATCCCGCGCGTCGACGTGAACTTCATCACCGATCAGTGGGATGCCGAAATTTGGCTGGACGGGCGGCGTCTGTGTCAACCGGATGGCGGTCCTTGGCTGACCCCGTGTACGGTTACGGGTGTGTCCGCCGAGACGCACGTGGTCGTGCTGAAGCGTCAGGGCCTGGAAGATCTGGTCTTGGGACAAATCAACTTTGGCAGCACACGCGAAGTCGTCGCTCACTGGCCGGGCAGGGATGGGCAGAGTCGAGCGGACGCGCGTTGACAGCGTCTCTTCGGCGTGGGATCGTGCAAAGGCGCAGCAGTGGCCCTGAGCGTACAGCGTATCGTAACGCCCATGGCGAAGCGCCGGATGCGCGTGGCGCAGAGCGATGTCTTCGCGAAAGAACGTCAGCATCTGCCGGTCCCAGCGACTCCGATCGTCCCAGGGAAACGGCCAGCGGGCGTCGCGGTCCCGGTGCGGTTTGTCATAGGCCTTCGTCCCTCGCAAAGCGATCTCGTCCCCGTAGTAGACGTAAGAGGGCGCCAGGGGACGTCATCTGAAAGAACGTCGCCAGGCCGACCGTGGCCTTGTCGCCGCGCGCCAGACTCAACAGCCGGGGCGCATCGTGCCTGTCCAACAGATTCGCTCGAGACGGTGCTCGCCGCGGGCGACTCCAAGCTCGTGATGGGCGGGATCGACACGCTGATGCACATGGCCGAGCTTGACCGGACCGTTGTTCCGAGAATCCGGGGCCTGCTGAAGTCCACGGCGACCAGCGATGGCGACGTCCGCCAAGCGGCGTTCGAGAAATGACTGTCCAGTGGTTGTTGCTGATCATCACACGGAGAGGCTGTGACAGTGGTTGTTGCTGATCATCACACGGAGTGTGATGGCTACTTTGACGAGGCGACAGTTCTGCTAAGCCGCCGCCGCGGGCCTGGCCAGACCGGGAACAGGCCCATCTCCACAGCGATCTCCGCTAGCACGTGTCTGAAACCTGGGCGACTTGGCGCTATCGGTTTGCTTTTCCGAAAAAAGCGGCAAGAGTTTAGATGAATGGGCTGGAGAATATAGGTTGCCCTTTCCGATTTGTGAAACGCTTTGAACGAAGTCCCCCAGTTCGGGACGATCAAAGTACGAATCGAAACGGTTGTAGGGATGCGTCGCGTCGCCAACCGGAGGGTGCGTCACTGGTCGTTTTGCCCTGGATCAGGGAGGTTGTTCCGATGACTGTATCAGCTCCCCACTACCTCCTGTTTTCGGAATCCCAGACTCGACCATCAGCGGCAGGCGCTCGCCGGGGGCAGCTGGACGGCGGCCAATGGCGTTTTGTCCTGGAGACCGTCGATGGCAAGACGCGGTTCGAGGCGGGGGACGAGGAGTCGGAAGCGGAGGAGAGCCGGCTAGCGCTGCTGGCAGTGGTCCGCGGTTTAGAAGCGTTGGCGCAGCCGTCGCGAGTGACGGTGGTCACGACCAGCCGCTACGTCAGCCGCGGTTTCCTGTTCGGCTTGCAGGACTGGCGCGCCAACGGATGGCGCTGGGAACGGTTCGGCGAGATGACGCCGATCAAGAATCGGGATCTTTGGCAACGGATCGATCGAGCCATGCAGTTTCATCAAGTGGAGTGTCGTGTTTGGCGATTCGACATGCCCGACACGCCGGCCACGGCCCCGGAGCCGGCAACTTCTCCGGCCGCGGACCGGCGCTGCGGCTCCGCTCGCTTGCCACGGCGGAAACCGCGGGCACGGCGGCGCCCGGTCACGCCGGACCGGCACGTCACTGCGTCTTGGGGACAGGTGGTCCGGGACATCTGGCATCGCTGTCGCTGTCGAGTCCTGGGTGGTTTCCGGCTGGAGGCCGCCTAGCCGGGCGAGCGGGCACGAGCCCAGAAGCCCGGCATTTTTGGAGAAGCCCGGTTTCTGACGAGATCACGAAAAAGGCCGGCGTCAGCACGAGGAAGTTTTCCGGAAGCGGAACCTGCACCCTTACCGTCGCAGGAAAAACGGGTATCATCAAGGAGGCATTTTCGGTGCGCACACAGTTGTCGTTGAGTGGTGTCGGCGCGGTCGTCAACGGAACGCATGCCAATCCGGCCGAGTTGCTGGGGCCGCACGATCTGGAAACGGAAGGGCGTCAAGTCACGGCGGTGCGAGTGTTCATGCCGAATATGCGGCAGGTGTGGGTGGTACACCCGGCGCATCAAACGGCCCTGCCGATGCGGCGGATCCATCCGGCGGGTCTGTACGAAGCGATCTGCCCTTGGCCCGGCGACGAACAAAAGAGGCGGTACCAACTGCGGGTCGCGGATGACCATGGTGAGATGAGAACGATCGAAGACCCCTACGCATTTCCTTCCCTGTTTTCCGGTTACGACCTGCACCTGCTCGGCGAGGGAAGCCACTACCGCGCCTACGACAAATTGGGGGCGCATGCCCGCACCCTCGACGGCGTGCCGGGCGTCAACTTTGCCGTCTGGGCCCCCAACGCGGCCAGCGTCAGCGTGGTCGGCGACTTTAACCAGTGGGACGACCGCCGGCATCGGCTGCGGCACCACGGGGCCAACGGAATTTGGGAGCTGTTCCTGCCGGGCATCGGCGAAGGCGAATTGTACAAGTACCGCATCCAGACGCGCGACGGCCAGACGTTGGAGAAAGCGGACCCGTATGCTTTCGGCGCCGAGGTCCCGCCGCATTCGGCCTCCGTGGTCCGCAACCTGAACCGCTACGCGTGGGCTGACGAGGCGTGGCTCAAGCACCGCCGCGAGACCAGCTTCCTGCACCAACCGATCTCCATTTACGAGGTACACCTGGGCAGTTGGCAGCGGCGCGAGGGCGCGTGGCTGGGATACCGGGAAGTGGCTCAACGGCTGGTCGAGTACTGCCGCCGCATGAATTTCACGCACATCGAACTGTTGCCGGTTTCGGAGCATCCGTTCTACGGGAGTTGGGGATACCAGCCGATCAGCTATTATGCGGTGACCGGCCGCTACGGCAGTCCGGAAGATTTCATGTACCTGGTCGACTACTGCCATCAGAATGGGATCGGCGTGATCGTCGATTGGGTGCCGGCGCACTTTCCCGGCGACGCCCACGGCCTGGCCCGCTTCGACGGCACCGCGCTGTACGAACACGAGGACCCGCGACTGGGCGAGCATCCCGACTGGGGCACCAAGGTGTTCAACTACGGCCGCAACGAAGTGCGGAACTTCCTGATCGCCAATGCCCTTTTCTGGCTGGACAAGTACCACGTCGACGGTCTGCGCGTGGACGCGGTGGCCTCGATGCTGTACCTGGATTACAGCCGCCAACCCGGCCAGTGGCTGCCCAACGAGTTCGGGGGCAATGAGAACTTGCAGGCCAGCAGCATGCTGCGGGAATTCAACCGCGTTACGCACGCTCAATTCCCCGGCATCCTGACCATCGCCGAGGAGTCCACGGCTTGGAGCGGCGTCTCGCGGCCGATCGACTTCGGCGGCCTGGGGTTCAGCATGAAGTGGAACATGGGCTGGATGAACGACACGCTGCGGTACATGCGCCGCGAGCCCATTCATCGCCGGCATCACCAAAACGACTTGACGTTCAGCCTGCTGTACGCCTTCACCGAGAACTTCGTCCTGCCGTTCTCGCACGACGAGGTCGTCCACATGAAGGGCTCGCTGATCAGCCAGATGCCGGGCGACCTGTGGCAGAAATTCGCCAATCTGCGGCTGCTGCTGTCCTACCAGTGGACGCATCCCGGCAAGAAGCTGTTGTTCATGGGCGGTGAAATCGCCCAGTGGCACGAATGGAACCATGAGCAACAGCTGCAGTGGGAGCTGTTGCAGTGGCCGAACCACGAGGGCATGCAGCATCTGCTGGCCGACCTGAACGCGATCTACCGGCGCGAGCCGGCGCTGCACGAACTGGAGTTCGAGCATGCGGGGTTCGAGTGGATCGACTGCCACAACGCGGCGGAAAGCGTGCTCTGCTACTTGAGAAAGGCCCAAGACCCCGAAGACTTCGTCGTGGTCTGCTGCAACTTCACCCCCGTCGTGCGCGAGAGCTACGCCGTCGGTGTTCCGCGGGGTGGCACCTACCGGGAGATCTTCAACAGCGACTCCCAGTACTACAACGGCAGCAATGTCGGCAACGCCCAGCAGGTGACCGCTCTGCAACCCGGCTTCCACGGCCGCCCCTACGGCCTGCGGATCACCCTGCCCCCGCTGGCTGCCGTGGTCTTCAAGCCGCAAGCGGAAGGCTAAGCAGCGTTCGAGAAAGAACTGTCCGATTTCTGCGTGGCGTAAGCTTCCAGCTTGCGGCAGATAGCGGGATCGCAAGCTGGAAGCTTACGCCACTTATTTCTCGAACGTTGCTAACAGCGTTCGAGAAATATCTGTCCAGTGTTTCTTGCCGATCATCACACGGAGTGTGATGGCTACTTTGACGAGGCGACAGTCATTTCTCGAACGTTGCTAGCCCGGATTATCCGTAAGGCGGTCTTGCCAGCGACCAGCCCCGCCCCTTTGCCCCAGTCCCGACGCACGCTAGAATCGCGTGCGACCGGGGCGGAGGATAGGGGTGGTGGGAAGCAACCTGAACGCCGTCCCCGAACCTGGAAGCAAGTGGCAGCCGGCAGGCGATAGACCGTGAGCACAGACCCAAACCCGTCATCGACCGCTACGCCCGTAGATGGCTCGGCATCCGCGGATGGCGATTCCGATCGCTCCGGCTCGCGAGGGGGCTGTCGCCGGTACCTGTTTCTCACGGCCATCGTCGTGTTGGCCGGAGTTGCGGCCCTGGTGTGGTGGGCAACTCGACCCGTCGATACCACGCCGCCCGAGGCCGTTCTGCTGAAAGTCGAGCCGAACAAGCCGCTGTTTTCAGAACACGAGCAGCGAGTGACCTTCGTGCTTCGCGACGACCAAGGCGGGATTCCCACGTTCTTTGTTTTTGAGGGCGAGGATCGGAAGGCCACGGCCCTGGGAATCAACACGCTGCGCGGCACACCCAACGAGCGAGGTGTGGAGATCCGTTTTGAGGCCATCCGCTTCCGTCGCGATGAAGCCGAGCCGGATCAGCTCTGGGTGCGTGCCGTGGGGATCGCCAATGAGACAGAAGGCAAGACGCCGATTTCACGGAGTCAACTGGAACGGGGCGAGTCGCTGGATCTTCACTTTCATGACGAGATCCAGGTCCCCTACGTGGCGCACGTCATCTACGACATCTACATGACGATCCAGTACGACCCCCGGACACAACAACTCACACTCACCAACGCCTCGGGCAGCATCCGCTGGAAGATGCTGGGGAGCGATGCCTTTGACGAAGGCAAGCTGGAGACCGTCATTCGCGGACAAAAAGGCGAGTACGCGGAGAAGCCGCTGCTGAAGTTCTAGCGTCATCGTAGGCCGCTCGCTCCGCGAGCGGAACCCCGCTCGCAGAGCGAGCGGCCTACGGTGCGTTGCGATCGTCAGTCCGCGTGAGGAGCGTTTTTCATGTCTCAGATTCCTGATCTCAACACGGCTGTGGCGCCTGCCGCCGATCGCACAAGCTCCCGCTTGCTCTCCCTGGATGCTCTGCGGGGCTTCGATATGTTCTGGATCGTCGGCGGTTCGATCATCATCCGAGGCCTGGCCAAGGCCAGCGGCCATCCCTGGCTGATGTGGCTGTCCGTGCAGATGGAGCACGTCGAGTGGGAGGGTTTCCACTTCATCGATCTGATCTTCCCCTTGTTCCTGTTCCTGATCGGAGTGGCGATTCCGTACTCGCTGGGCAAACGACTGGCTCGCGGCGACAGCCTGCAGCGGATCTACGGCCACATCGTGCTCCGCGTGGCGATCCTGGTTGTGCTGGGAATGATGGTCAACGGCAGCCTGCTCAGCTACGACCCGGCACAGTTCGAGCTGTCGTACAGCGTCTTGCAGATGCTCGCCCTGGGCTACCTGGTGGCCACGATCCTGTTCTTGAATCTGCGGCTGCGGGGCCAGATCGTCGCCACCGCCGCGATGTTGGTCGGCTACTGGGCCCTGCTGGCGTTCGTGCCGGGACCGGGTCACGAGCTGGGCCAGGTCGCCGCGGGCTGTAACGTGGGCGACTGGGTGACGGAAGCCTTGGTAGGCCAGTGGCGAGGCCACCAGGTGGGCTGGATCGTCGGCATCCTGGGCCACGCCTCGACCGCGATGCTCGGCGTGTTCGCGGGCCAGTTGTTGCGGTCGTCGCGGTCGGGGGCCAGCAAGTTCTTATGGTTGACGCTGGGGGGATTCGCCGCCCTGGCCGCCGCTTTGGTCTGGAGCGGCTGGGTCGCGCGGCAGTGGCCTGATCTGACCCTGTTCGGCGCCAGCTGGACCGAGTGGCCCGTGTGGTGCCCGATCATCAAGAACCGTTGGACCAGCGCGTACGTGCTGTATGCCGGCGGATGGAGTCTGTTGCTGCTCGCCCTGTTCTACCTGGTCATTGACGTGTGGGGCCTGCGCCGCTGGGCGCTGCCCTGGGTCGTGATCGGCGCCAATTCGATCTTTGCCTACATGTGCTGGCAACTGGGTCACGGCGCCTTGCGGCAGGCGGCCGAGGTATTTCTGAGCGGTCTGAAGCGCTATGTGGGTGCGGCTTGGTACGAACCCATCGCCTGGGCCGGGGCCACGGCTCTCCTGTGGCTGCTGTTGTGGTACCTGTACCGAAACAAGACGTTCATCCGAGCTTGACGCGACCTCTAGGGATTTGTAGTTCTGGGGCTCATGGGTAAGTGGGCCAAAATCCTCGACGCATGCCGTCGAGTGCTTTAGGTTTGGGCCTACGCACACCGCCAGCTCGACCCTCGCTTTGATCCTCGACGCTTGCCGTCGAGTTGTTCAGGCTGACTCTCCAAATCGGTTTTCCTGGGGTGGTCGGAGCTGGCCGTGGGGCACCAACCTGAAGCACTCGACGACAAGCGTCGAGGATCAGGAGGCTACTGGCGCGAGAAGCCGTGCCGTCCCAGTCGCTGTCCGCAGGACCAGTATTCGTTGTGCAGGTAGCAGAGGAAGTCCAGCCTGTCGACCAGAACGCGGCCGCTGGCGTCCAGGGCTTCCTCCGCCACGTGCTCGGCCAGCACCTCGCCCAGAAACAGGTCGTGATCTCCCACCTCCTGAATGCTGAGTACACGACACTCGACATTCAGAGGACATTCGCCAACCAGCGGCGGCCGGACTTTCGTGGCGGGCACCGGCGTCAGATGAAACTCGGCGAACTTGTCCACCTCGCGGCCCGAAACGGTGCCGCAGAGGTCCACGGTCTTCACCATCTTGGACGTGGGGAAATTGACCACGTATTGGCGTGTGGCGGTGATCAGCTGATGGGAGTAACGCGGCTTGGCGATCGCAATTCCCAGGATGACGGGCTGCGCGCCGATGCCGATGCTGATGTTGAACACCTCGCCCAGCGTAATGATGTTGGGACGGCCGGCTTCGCTCACCGACGTCACCAGCGCCGCCGGCGACGGATACGCGGGCCGGAACGGCTTCACGAGTCGTTTGTTCATTCCTCGGTCCTTCCATTGCGTTGCTGCGTTCCGTCAGAATTGGTGGGCCGGATGAGAACTCGGCGCGGCGCCGAACACGGAATCGACGCCGGTGCAAGGAAAAGGAACGTTCGACTCTCCGCAGAAAGCGATCGCCCTCTCGTTTGGCCACCGGGGATGGTCCGGCCCCTTACGAACGAGTTGCCGCTTCGGCACGTTCGAGGACACGAACAATCTTGTCTACGGTTGCCACATCAGGCGTAGATTCCCCCTTCTCGAGACGGCTGAGTGTTTCTTGCCGAATCCCAGCACGCCGAGCCAGTTCGGACTGCGTCAAGCCGGCGGCCTTCCTCCGACGTATAGTTTTGCGAGCCAGAGACGCCCGAGCATACGGCACGGCGGGGTAGTTGCCGCGGGAGTCGGGCTCGGGCAACGCGGGCAGGGCGGCATCCTCCGCCGTTCGCGCCACCGCCTGCAATCGCTCGTATTCCGAACGCTCCAAGATGACAAACGTCTTGCCTGCCAAGGTCAGCGTTTGAACCTCGCTTGCCATTCTTCGCCTCTTATTCATCGTAAAACCCGTCTCGGTGTCCGATCTTCTCCACGACGACCGCTGCCCTTTCCACCCGAAACTGAACTCGGTAGTCTCCAGTTCGGATGCGGAAACGACCCGCCAGATTGCCGCTCAGGGACTTCACACCGCTCACCTCCGGCCAATGCTGTAATCGCTCAAGGATTCGCAAGACGCGGGCGTGTATAGGCTCCTTCAGAGCCTCCAGTTCGGCCGCGGCGTTGGGTGTCAACAGCACGTCCATCTAGGGATTCTCGCCGGTCCCCGCACAAACATCAAGGGCAGTCACCCATCTTTCGGGCGTCCTTCCCGCATATTCATTTCCCGGCCAGATAGTGAGCGAACACCTCCGCACTGCTCAGAGCCCGGTTGTATACACGTGCGTCCCGCACGCTGCCGTTGAAATGGCCGTAGGATCCCAGCCAGCCAAATCGCAACGGCTCGGCGTTGGCTCGGATGGTCGTGGTCACGCTCTTTCCCGTGCCCGCCTCGCGGCCGTTCAGGTACACCCGCATCGTGGCCCCGTCGTAGGTGGCGGCCACGTGGCACCACTGGCCCGGCGTCAGGCAGCGGTCGGTCGGGTTGTAGATGTGCCGCGCGCCGTCGGGGGCGTCCAGCTCGAACCACACGGTGCCGCCGGGGCGGATGTGCATCCCGTAGGTGCCGGTCGCTTCGTAGCCCTTACCCAGCAGCGCAGGATACCAGACGTCGGTCGGCTCGTACTTGGCCCAGACCACCAGCGACAAGGGGCCGTCGAGGTCGAAGGCTTTCGCGTGGCCAAGGTCCACGTATTGCTGCCGGCTGTCTTGCAGACGCACCACAAACCGCGTTCCGTCCCTCTCTCGCGAGGCTCCATTGACCAGTTTGCCGGTCAAGTCTACGTCCGTCGAGTACACCACGTCGCCCTGCCTCTCGTCCAACTTCCAACTCGCCACCAATCCCTGCGCGTCGAGCCGCTCAAGCTCCTCGCGGTTGGGTAGTTTCGCGGGGATCGTGTCGGCAGCGTCCAGCGTCAGTTCGCGGAGGGCCGCCGGAGACTCGAACGCGCCGAAGCTGGGCGACCACATCGGCTGGTCGTCCGACAGGCCGGATCGGCGAGCCACGTTCAGGCAAAATCGCCCGCCGGATTGCAGGCCCATCTGCGCCAAAGGCAGCGCCAGGCTCACCACGCACCCTTCTTGCCCTCGTCCGGTCGATGTCGTGATGTTCGCCGGCAGTCCATCCAATGTTGCGACCCCCAACGCATTCACGAGCAGGCTGTGTACTTGGCGGCCCGGCTCGTTCGCAAACAGCACCTGCCAGTAGTCCCCGCTCGCGATGTCCGCGGCGGACCGAAGCTGGTTTGGGTCACAACGTTCCGCGAGTTGGACGTACAGATACTGCCCATCGTGGAGCAGCCATGCCGCCGTTTTTCGGCGCGTGGGCTCGGCGGTCCGCGAGCGCCATCCCGTCAGTGCCAGCGACTCCGCCTCGTCGATCTTCGCCGGGTCGCCCTTCAACGATCCTCTGGACGCGAACGGCACCCGCAGCAGCGAGGCCCCTTTGCCGTATCGCGACTTGACGTGTTCCACATATTGTTGCCGACCGGCGGTCATGTAATCCCAGACGCCCAGTTCGAACAAAGTCACCCGCTGCTTCTGCTCAGGCGTCTGCGCCGCCGCCTTCGCTTCCTCCAGCAACTTGCCGAGTGCCTCCATACGCTTCGCATTGCCCAGGTAGCCCCACGCCAATTCCTCCGTCTGGTGATGGTGGCCCTCGATCCTGCCCGTGGCTATCGCCTCGGGGTAGTTGGCCGGATCGCCGTATGCCTTCTCGACCGTGTCGTAGAACTTGCGCATTGGACTTGCCGCCGGACCGTACTGGCGCGCGAAGAACTCGTCCAGCAGCGTGTCCACGTTCAAGCTGGGGTCATCCATCAGCCGGTAAGTGATGTAGGCTTCCACCTCCTGCCCGTAGCCGCAGTGGAACGCTCCGCGATAGTCATACTGCCGGAACAGGGCGAATTGCTCGCCGACAGCGCGGGCAAAGAAGCCCGGGAAGCAGTGGAACCGGCCGTTGTTCGCGACCTCGACGGGGAACGTATAGTACAGCCACAGGTACAGCGTACGGCCGGGATACGCCTCGCGCCACGCTTTGAGCAGTTCCACCTCGTGCTCGTACGAGGCGCGGTCGTAGTTCAAGCGATTGCAGGCGAAGCAATACTGGACGAGCACGTTCGGCTCCAGTTGGAACTTCTGCGGCGGTGCTCCGTGGGTCATGTAGGCCAGGCAGACAATGTGTTTGTCAGGGTGCTTCGGCGCGACGAGCTTGGCGACCTCGTTGACGAACTGGAAAAAGTAGTCGCTGTGGCGGCCGTTGGTGAAGAAAGGGCTGTCGGCGTCGCGGCCCGTGAGCCATTTCTGGCAATCGGCGCACTTGCAGAACTGAGCGTTGTCCATCGGCTCGACGCAGAAACAGTCGCCGCCTGCCTGGGCCCCCGGATAGTTCTTGCCGGTCTCGAAGAACTCGCAAGCATCCTGCGCAACCTGCTCGACCAGGCCGCGGCTCGTGTAGCACATCTGCGGCGGCTGACCTTTGTAGCCCTGGGCGAACCAGTCGGCGTGCCGGCCCTCGAACAGCTGCTCCTGCCCCTTCTCCTCGGCCCAGAATCGGCGGTAGTAGCCGTACAGCGAGTGGTTGCCGGGGCACACCTCGCCGCCTTCGCGGTGCCGCAGGCGGAAGAGCGTGTTCCAGCCGCGCTTGGCGAGGGTGTAACCACCGCCGTCGAAGCGTTTGTGCAGTTCCGGATAGGCCGCCGCCTCCCACCTCTTCTGCCCTTCACTGCCCGCCGGCCACAGCCCGGTGTACTGGTCGTAGTTCTCGCTCGCGGGGTACGCGGCATAACGGTACTTCATGAAAGGCGCACGCTGCAGCTGGCTGCCGGTGACCGTCAGCGTCGCTTGCCGCGGGCAGTCCGTCCCGAACTCCGTCGCGGTGAACCACCGGACGTTGCAGTGGCGCTCCAGGAAATCGTAGACGGCGTACATCGTCCCTTGCTCGTCCCAAATGCCGGGCCAGGTGTCGATCGCCTGCTGGTTCGGCGTTTGGTGGTATTGCACGGTGCCGTGGTCGTCCTTGTCGCGTCCCACCAACACCAGGGCCTCAGGGCCAAAACGGATGATGTATTCCTGCTTCTGCAACTGATCGGGCCGGATCCCCAACGCCCGCACCGGCGCGCTATCGCCGACCAGGATGGCCACTCCGTCGACCGGCTTGTCATCCTGGACGATGAGGAAGTCCCCGCCGGTGATCTGCTTGAGGTGCCATTGCAGTTCGTAAGCCGCGAACTGCGCCGCCCGCGCCGGCTGCTTGGCGACCACAATCGTCGCTGCGGCTTTGCCGTCCCTGGCCAGCGTCACCTGCACCTCGGCCGGCGCGGCGAAGGCCGGTCCCGTCGCTGTCGCCGCGAGCGAACAAACAAAGAGTGATGTCGTCGTGATTGAGAAAGAACAAAGACTACGCTTGGACATACCACTGCTCCTGAAACAATCGTGCGGCGCGACCGTAAGGCATCCCGCGCCGCGATCTTATCACGGTGCCACGATCTGCGGACCCGCCAGATAGGCCTCGCTGATTTCGAGGCGGTTTTCCGCCTCGCCACTGTTCATGCCGAACGAGATCCGGCGGACTTGTCCCAGATCGAGACGGCCATTGTCGTCCGGCGCGTTGGCGCTGCTGAGCGTCAGATCGGCAAAGCCGACTTCGGCGGCGTGCCACTGGCCGTCCGCCGGCACGACGTTCCCGGCCGTCAAGTAGCCCACGCCGCGATCGCCCTCCCACAGAAACACCCGGACCGTGGCCGGACGCTCGCAACGGGCCCGCAGGACCAGGGCCGAATAGCGGCTGAGGTCCACGTCGTCCGGCAACGTGAAGTAGGGATACACCCAGCGGTCGCCCTGGGTAAAGCTGACGTCGAGCCGCAGCGAGCCGTCCGGCTGCGGCTCCAGGTTCATGCGGCCGTACGTGGGGACGTTCGGCTTCCAACGCGCCGCTTCGCCCAACGGCAACCGCACGTGCCGCGCGTGCCGCCCCAGACACTGGGCGATGGTCGGTTGGCCGATCAACTTGACTACCAGAGGCGATGCTTGCTGCGCCGCGTCGCCGGCCGGCCGCACGGTCACGGCGATCTCGTTGTGACGCGTGAACGCGGCACTCAAGTCCACGTCCCACGCGGCGTCCGCAAACCCGGATGCCGGGGCCTTGACCGCACAGGGGTTTTCGCTCAGGACTCGGCCCGCGGCTTCGCCAAAGTCCAACTCCAACCGCAGACCGGCCGCTTGCTGGGCCAGATTGAACGCACGGACGACCACGCGCATCTTGCCGGGCTCCTGGCTCACCAGGCGGTATCCCGCCGTCTCGGCTTTGACCGCCGCCGGGTCGATTTGCCAGCGGAGGACGATCGGCGACGCCGGACGGCGGGGACGCGGCGCTGTCTGTCCCAGCTGCCACAATCGCCGGGCCGTGCTGGCCGTGTCCAGCCGCTGCGCCGACGGTCCTGGTTCAAGCCAGACGTACGCCAGGCCGTCGGTCAGCGGCACCTCGCCCTCCGCCGTCACCGCCAGTGGCCGGCCGTCGAGTCCTTCGCTGCGGGCGACGGGCAGTCCGACCGCGATCTTCGCCGACTGCCCCTCGCCGCCGGTCGCCACGACTGCCACGGTCTCGCGGTCGTCCCCGAACACCCGCGCCGCGGGCAGCGAGTCGCACAAACGCAAATCGCCCAGATACTGCTTGCCGCCCAGCACGCGCGCCGCTTGGGCATAGGCGGCAAACGAACGCAGCGGCGCCCCGTGCCGGTCCATCATGCCGAAGTTGTTGTCGTTCTCCTCGTAGAACGGGTACACGAAGGCAAAGTACCGCCCGATGCCGCAGGCCCGCGCCTCGACGGCCTTGCGCGTGATGTCCAGCGCGCTGGCAACGTCTTGCTTTACGGGTGGCCGGCCCGGCCCGCGCTTCCACGGCCGGCCGCACTCGGTGATCCACAGCGGCATGTCCGGGCGGCCGTGAGCCGCCAGCCAATCGCGGTACTTGCCGACCAGTTCCTCCATCCGCGCCGCCCGGTCGTAGGTGTGAAAGCTGAACACGTCCACACTGTCCAACACCCCGCACTCCGCGGCCGTGTCCAAGAAGCCGCGGTGATGGTGGGCCATGACGCCGCCGACCAGTGTCAAGTCCGCGGCCTCGCGATCCACCGCGTACCCCAATGTTTTCACCAACGCCACGTACTGGTCCGCCGGCAGCAAGTCGCCGAAGAAGATGTCCGGCTCGTTCCAGACCTCCAGCGCGCCCCAGGTCTTGCGCCAGCGCCGAGTGATCTCGCGCCACGCGGCTTCCGTGCCGATGAGGTCCTCCGGATACTTGCCGACCGTGCCGCTCCAGGCCGTCGCGTTGTGGAACATCTCCAGCACGGGGACGCCCTGCTGGGTGTGCAGTTGCCGCACCGTCTCGTAGCCGTTGCGGCCCTGCCAGTCGAACCGGTCCCGCGCCGGTTGGATTTCGCCCCAATTCAACCGCTCGCGCGACATGGCGATCCCGCTGCGGCGGAGGATGCGGACCAGACTCTCGCGCAGCTCGCCGCTTCGCACCAGCCAGGACATCGCACTGTCGATACAGAAAAACGCGTCCGGCGTCGGCGAGGACGATGGCAAAGCCACGACGCCGAACCGCTGGCCGATCCCGGCGAATTCGATTTCGTGGTAGCCTTGGCCCAGCGTGACCGTGGCCGCGACCGTCTCCGCATCCGGCCGCTCGATGGTTCCGGCCCCGACCTCGCGGTCCTGGAAATCGCGGATCGCATAGCGGATCTCCCCGCCGGGCATTTGTCCCTCCACGCGCCAGCGGAGCGCGGCCGCTTGACCGGGCTCGACAAACAGGGATTCGGCCCGTTCCGGCCGCAGCGCCGTTCCGGCTGTTTCCGCCGTCACGGCCAGGGACATCAACGTCAGAATGAAGCTCGTCATCATGTCTTCCCCTCGATGTTCTTGAGAATGACTCCAAGTGTGGCAAGCCTTGCCGGCGACGGCAAGCCCCGGCAAGCTCTACCAGGATCTGATCCGCGCGAAGCATAGAGCGGAAGAGTCTCCAGGAACCGTTCAACGGTCTGATAGAATCAGTCCTGGACCGCGAAACTCCGCGCCCTTGCAGTTCCATCTTCTGCGGCCGGTTTCGACCGCGTTTCACGATCCCTCCGCTACGGGTGCCAGACATCTCCTGGCGTTCCAGGAAAGCCGGCGTGGCCCTGCTGTGTGACGGACGGGCGTGGCCCTGCGTGTGGCACGGCTTACTTCGTTAGCCGTCCGGAAGTCCGACGGAAGCCTGCCTCAGGATGCGCCACGCTGGTTTTCGACGGCGAACGAATTCCCTCGATATCGACGCGGGTCAGCAGCGCAGGCACGGCCAACAAGTAGGCCGTGCCACTCGACCGCGTCGCGAGCCGCCGAATGCCTACGCCTTGCCCGTGGACACGACAAAGGACCTGTCCCCGTTCTCCTCGCGCGCGAGTCACCGTCGAGGGCGACGGTCTTGTCGGGTTACAGGCGGAGGCAGACCATCCGCACCGGTTCAGTCTGCCGACCGCGATCTCACGAGGCGTTGATCACTTGGTGGCATACGGCTGTGGCAATCCGATCCGGCTATACGTGTCGGCGAAGTGCTTCGCCAAGTGTTCGCGATACAACGGCTGGATGCGAGCGCGTCGTCGCCCGTGCTGACACAAGGCGGTCAACAAGTCGAGCCGAACCGCGTGCAAGGGATGCAAATCGACAATGGACTCCGGCAAGCCGTGTTCGTCGCTCTTGGGCAGGAAGTACCAGCCGAACACACGCCCAGCCCGGATGGGACCGCGGACATCGGTCGCCTTCAAGAGTCCTTGCCGGACGAGTTGTTCGGCATCTCGCACGAGCGCCACCGTGGCGACGGTGGTCTTCTGATTCGCCAAGTCACACGTCTGCGTCAACACCACGACACGGCTGAAGGCCCCTTCGATCTCCAGGGAGTCGGCCACTTCGAGCAACAAGTCAGGGACGCTGAACTGAGAAATACGGAGCACGGGGCAACCGTCGATGATGTCACCCTGGTCCACCGGATCGTCGCGCGCAGGCAGGTCATAGATCATACGTCATCCGCGGGAAGGTGGGGTGGATCGGGCAGGGCGAGGGGACCGGTCTTGGCCCGCAAGCGGAACTGCGGAGTTGGCGGCGGGAATTCCACCCAGGGGTCCAGCATCGGCCCCTCAGCCGTCTGCAACGGAGGCGCATCGGCCAGCACCCGCAGTTCAATCCATCGGCCCTTGACTTCGACGCTGTACGTCTGCCCGACTTGCAGATCCACATCTTGAAGCGCATCGTGGAGCGCTACGCTCATGATTCACTCCTGGAGAAAAAAGCGAACCAACCCGCTGACGACAACTAGCTTCTATTGAATATCCTGCAGCTTCGGGCGTCAAGCTCGGGTCGGCCGCGCGACCGCACGTCGGGAACGATCCCTTCAACTTCGCCGAACTTCGGCGCTTGGTGCTCGACCTGGACAGCAAATCGCCGCTCGGCAGGAATTCGCGTGGACGGGCGTGGCCGTGCTCGGTGTGGCACGGCTTACTTGTTAGCCGTGCGGAAGTCCGACGGAAGCCTGCCTCAGGATGCGCCACGCTGGTTTTCGACGGCGAACGAATTCCCTCGATATCGACGCGGGTCAGCAGCGCAGGCACGGCTAACAAAGTAAGCCGTGCCACACCCGACTTGCTGGCATGCGACGGGTGCGGCCCTGCTTGTGACGGGCGTGGCCCTGCTCGGTGTGGCACGGCTTACTGGTTAGCCGTGCCGGAAGTGCGCACGAAGCCGGCCTGGGGAGAATCCGCGGTCCAGTCCGTTGCCGGCCCGGCGTCGGACGGCCGGTGAGCCCTCTCGCCGCTGCGCGTCGCGCGCCGCTTCGCACGGCCAACAAGTAGGCCGTGCCACCGGACCGCGCCGCGAACCGCCGAATGCTTACGCCTTGCCCGTGGGATGGTTACGCTTCCCCGATCGCTGCAAATGAGACCCGACCCCGTTTTCCGTCCCATGTAGGTGCTTCACTCCAGCACAAACCACTTCATTCCCTGCGGCGGCACTTGGACCGGCAGGTCGAGGGTGAAGTCGCGGGCGATGGAAAACACCTTCGCTGGGCCGCCTTCTTCGCTGACTTGGGCCTGGTCCGACAAGCCCGTGTAGTAGACGTTGACGCGCAGCGTCCGCTGGAGCGTCTGGTCCAGCGGATTGAACACGGCCAGCAGGCCCTTTTCCTTCAGTTTCGGATTGGCGTGCAGCATCCAGTCCAGGTCGCGGGCGTCGGCGCGGCGGCCGTGGATCAGGTCGCTCTCCAGGATGTCGCGGTGGGCCTTGAACCAATCCACCCAGCGTTTGACCATCGTTTTGGTTCGATCCGTGTCGTACAATCGCGGGCCGCGGTAGCAGGCTTGCACGCCCAACGCCAGGTTCGCCGTCAGCATCCGCTCGTAGTGGTCCAGGTGCTCGTCCAGCGGCTCGATGGTCGCCGCTGGGCCGCCGCCGTGGTACTCGGTCAGCGGCACGAACATCCAGCCCATGCTGGGCGCCTTTTCCCACGTGCCGTCGAAGATGTTCTGCCGCGTGTGGATCACCTGCTGCTCGCGCGGCAGCGACCAGTTGACCTCGCGATAGCCCATGCCGGTCTTGTTCGAGCCGGCTAGGAAATAGTGGTCCGGCACGTTCAGGTAGATGCCCTGACCGCGGCACCACTTGTAGAAGTCGGATATCGTCCGCCACTGCGTCCATCGCGAATCGGCCAGGCCGCGATGGCCCGGATGCTGGTCGCTCTGGCAAACGTCGCCCGGATACGAACCGTCGTGTTCCAGCAACGTGAATCCGCTGTCGCGATGGAAGTCGTATAGACGGCGGAAGTAGTTCTCGCCCCACGCGCTGCCCAGGCACGGCGAATGGCCGAACGTGGGACTCTGCCCCGGCGGCATCACCACGTCGTTGCCGCCGCCGACGGTGCGCGAAGCCAGCAGCGAATAGCTGCCGATTTCGACGCCCTTGCTGCGCGCGTAGGCGGCGTATTTCTGCGCGGTGGCCAGTGTCGCCGGCTGGGGATCCTCCAGATTGAAGCCGCTGCCGAACGTGAGGATCAGCATCTCGAAGCCGACCGCGGCGCATTGGTCGATGGCGGTCGTGACCGTGCGCTCGTCGGCAAACCGGCAGTGCATCATCAGCGGGTTCTCGGTGGCCCACGGCGCGATGGTCCGGTACATTCGCCGCACGGCCAGCCCCTGTCGTTCGCGGTCTGTGCTGTCGAAGGGCAGCACCCAGGCGCGGAACGACTCGAACGTCTCGCCCGGCTTCACCTCCTGAGCCGGCCCCAGTTCCGGACCGACATCCAGCAGGCACGGCGTCTGCTTCGCGTAGTTGACTTGGGTGTGGAAGTCCGGATCGGGCAGCCAGCGGTACGAGCGGCGGTTCGCCCCCGCCGCCATCATGCCGTTGAAAGCCATGTCGGTCTCGACGTGGATCGCCGGCGGCACTTTGCCGACGGTCAGTTCATCGACTTCCGACGTTCGTTCCACGGCGGCCAGGATGTCGCTGGAGAAGCGGTCCACGCGAAACGCCTTGCCGGTGCCGTTGGCGATGGTGATCCACTTGCTGTAGCACGGCAGGCCGTCGTACAGTTCGTAGTGAACCGAGACGCGGAGGTTGCGGCCGTCGGGCGGTTCGAAATCCAGCCCCAGCGAAACGCCCTGAGGCGGCCACACGACGCCGGGGGCGTGGTGGCGGACTCGCTTCCACGCCAATCGCTCCGCAGGCTTGCCGACTTGGAAGCCCGTGAACCGGAACGCCGCCGGATCGGCGCGCAGGCTGTCCAGCCATTCCGGCCGCAGAAAGGCATAGTTCGGCTGGCCGGTCAAGCCGCCGACTTCGTACCGCTGGCCGTCGATTTCGACGATTGCCTCCGGCTTCACGCCGCGCAGAATCGCCTCGCCGGTCACCAGGTTGTCCAGTCCGACGGTGGCCGCATTGGGCGCCAGCCGGAACGTCCGCGCGATCAGTCCGTTGGCCAGCACCAGTTCATTCGGCCCCGCCCCACGGAACACGCCCGCTTTGAACGGCGTCGCGTCCAGCAGCCAGTCGGTTGTCGGCTGCACCGTCCGGTCGCGCCATTCGGGCAGATTCTCCAAATCGCTCCGAGGGGCAACTGTTTCACTGGCCGGCAGGATGCTAGCCATAATTCCGAGAATTGTGCTGCCAAGAGCCCATCGTCGAATCATGTCTTCCTCCCCAGTGGCGCCATGTTCTCAGTCAAAGTCGGCTGCACGGCTCGGAGAGCCGTGCTACTCGATTTCGTTCCCCGCCTGGGCGATATCGTCCAGTCACGGTGACGACACTTTCCCCGCGCAAACTGAATTCTGTGCGTCTGACCACGGATCCGAGTTACGGCCGCAGTACGACGCGCAGGGCTTGGCCGCTTTCCATTAGAGCTAACGCTTCGTGGAATTGGCCTAGCGGCAGGACGTGAGTTGCCAGTTTCGGCCCGGGCACGGTTCCTGCGGCCAACAGCGAGACGGCCTTCTCCACGTGCCACGGCGCGGAATCGCTCGTTCCGACCACTCGCAGTTCGCCGTAGTGGATCGGGCGGCTGTCGATCGTCAGGTTGCTGGCCCCTTTGGGCAGCGATGCGAACAGGACGACCGTGCCGCGTTTGCGCACCAGGTGTACTGCTTGTTCCTGCGGCGCGGCGGCCGGCGCGGCGACGATGGCCACGTCCGCTCCCAATCCGCCCGTCTCGGCCATGACGCGGGCCGCCAAGTCCTCTTTGGCCGGATTGACCAGCACGTCGCAGCCGAACGACTCGGCTTGTGCCAACCGCGCCTCGTTCACTTCGGACAAAATGATCTTGCCCGCACCGAAACTGCGGGCTACGCAGGCGTTCATCAGCCCCAGCGGTCCGGCGCCCAGCACCAGTACCGTCTCGCCCGGTTGCAGGTCGCACTGCTGCAGCGAATTCACGGCACAGCTGACCGGTTCGGACAACGCGGCGTGCTCCGGCGGCAAATCGTGCGGCGTCTTGATCACGTGGCCGTTGCGCAACGCCAGCGACGGAATCACGACGTACTCCGCCATTCCTCCCGCGAACGAAAAGCCCATCGGGGCCAGATCGACGCACAAATTCGGCCACCGCCGGCGGCAGTAGAAGCAACTGCCGCAGGAAATGCTGGTGGCCATCACGATCCGCTCGCCGACGGCAAAGCCTCCCACGGCGTCGCGGCCCACCTGGACGACGATGCCGGTGAACTCGTGGCCCATCGTCAGCGGCGCCTTGATCCGCGGGTTGCCGTGCCTGAAGCTCTTCCAGTCCGTGCCGCAGACGGCGCAGGCGTCCACCTGGACCAGCAACTCGTCCGCACCGCAGACCGGCGTCGGCAGGTCCTCCACCCGGATGTCGCCTGGAGCGTGATAGACCACGGCTTGCATGGTCAGATTTGCTCCTCGATCACGTACGGCTTGCGGTACTCCCGCTTGAAGAACTTCATGGCGTCTTCGTTGCCGACGATTTTCTCCGTCTGGCGGTCGATGACCAGCTTCTGGCCGCCCAGCCGGTAGCTGATGGTCGCGTAGTGCGCCCACAGCACGCTGCGGTGACCTTCTTCGATGTCGGCGTTCGGGCGCTCGCGCGAGCGGATGCACTGGAGGAAGTTCTCCTTGTGCTCCGGGTCGGGGAACAGCCCTTTCTGCTGGTCCTTGACGACGCCTTCCTGCAGGCCGGGCCGCCCGAACACTTGCCAGCCGCCGCCGTGCCGGCCCAGGCACATCAGGCCGTCGCTGCCGTAGATCTCGATCCGCGTTGCGCACTGCGGCCAGTACGGGTACTTGTCCGGCGCTTGGCGGATGATCGGCGAGATTTTCAAGATGTGGGGCGTGTACAGCGTCAATTCGAAGGTCACGGTCATGTCGTCAAAGTCGTACACAGCCACCTGCGTGTCGGGCGATTCGGCGGCGCCCGGTTCGTACCGCGCGCCGGTCGAATACACGCTTTTCGGATAGTCCACACCGAGCACAAACCGGGCCAGGTCGATCTGGTGGATGCCGTCGTTGATGATGTCGCCGCTGGAGTAGCGCCAGAAGTGGTGCCAATTCCGGTGGTACGTGGCGTTGTATTTGGCCTCCGGCGCCGGGCCGTTCCAGCGGTCCCAATCGAAACCGGCGGGCGGCTCGCTGTCGGGCTGCATGGGGAAGTTGTTCCAGCCCTTCTGATTGTAGATGCGGGCGAAATGCACCTTGCCCAGCTTGCCGTCGGCGAGGTACTTGCGGGCCGCCATGTTGTATTCGGCGCTGCGGTTCTGCGTGCCCACCTGCACGACGCGGTTGTACTTCCGCGCCGCTTCGACCATCTTGCGGCCTTCCCAGGCGTTGTGGCTGGGTGGCTTTTCCACGTACACGTCCTTGCCGGCCTGGCAGGCGTTGATCGTTGCCAGGGCGTGCCAATGGTCGGGCGTGGCCACGATCACGGCGTCGATTGACTTGTCGTCCAGCAGTTCACGGTAGTCCTGCACGCCCTTCGGCGCTGCGCCGCCTTGCTTGTCGGCTAACCCTTTGCACAACGCCGCGTGACGATTGGCGTCGGCATCGGCGATGCAAGCGAAGTGGACGTCGCCGCGGGCGGCAAAGTCGTTCGTCAGATTGCTGCCTCGCCCGCCGGCGCCGATCAACCCCAGCACGACTTTGTCCGCGGCCGGGGCGCCCCGCGCCGAGGCGGCGTTGTTCAGGATCGTCCAAGTGGCAGCCATGCCCAGACCCGCGTCGCGGGATTGAGCCAGGAACTGACGGCGATGAATCTGCGTCATGACGGCGGTCCTCCAGGGTAAGAGAGAATTCTTGGTTTGTCCGTGCTGGCTTGGCGACACTCCAGACCAACTGTCCGCCCGGAGCCACGGCTGCGGCAAAGACGCCGCGCAGGGCCGTATTAGCATAACGGGTCGGAACGGTAACGGCAACTACGGCATGGCGGTATTGGCCAGCGGTTGCCCGCGCACGGACAACGTGACTTCGGCCCGGGACGAAGCGGTGTCGGCGATAGTGCTGGAGAACCGCACACGGTTTTCGCCCGCTGCCAGCCGTAGCGCGCCTTGCGGAGTGACCTGCCCCAGCACGGCGCCGTTGGGGTCGAAGTGGCGCACGCCGCCGGACCAGTCGCCTTCCAGGTACTCGTCGGGCTGCAGCGACACCGGGAAAACCAGTTTCTGGCCGCCCGTCTCCAATGTCGGCGAAACGAGCGGCAGGGGCCGTTCTTCGAGCGCCTCGATCCGCCCGATCCAGCAAGCGGCCTTCGCCCCCGGCGGCAAGCCGTTGAAGTACAAATGGCATTGCTTGACACCGTTGTACACGTTCCAGCACGTATACATCAGATCGGTGAACGAATACGGCCACGCGTAGTCGAAGAACCGATCGTCCTCGGGCGGGTCGAGCACGATGTAGGTCCAGCCGCGATCGGCCAGCGGGATGTAGTGATCGCGCCGAGCGTCGGTGCCGGCCAACTGCACGTTCAGGATGCCGCCCTGTCCCTCGGCGCGAATCCACAGCCCCAAGCGCCGATGTTTGGTCAGGTTCAGCGGCTGAGTAAATGTCAGCGTCGCCTGGCACCATGCCGACGGAGACGGCGCCCGGTTTTCCGCTCGGTAACAGAACGCGTTGCCTCCGTCAGGCGACTTTTCGGCCGAGGGTTCGAGGGTTTGAACCAGTTCCGCCGCCGACGACGCGGCCGGCTGGAACGGAATGCCGGCCGCCGGATCGGCCAGGACCAGATTGCCTTTCGACCCATGAGGCGCCAGGGCCGTCCGGGCGCGGATGCGAAGCCAGGGCGTTTGCTCCTCGTACGGGTTTGCGCAGGTCCACTCGCAGCATTCAGCACGAGCGGCATCGACCACGCGCGGCGGTCCGAACTGCAGCGGCCGCAGGTTCCAGCCTCCGTCCGCCGCCCGCTGGAGCGTGTGCTCGGCCAGCGGCCGGCGGAGTTCCGCGCACACCGCCTCGGTGAAATAGTTGCGGCGTTTCAACTCGTCGCAGGTGCGGATGATCTCCCGCATTTCCGGCATGCGCTTGTTGGCCGACAGGTTGTTGGCATTCACGCTGAAGGAGATCGGGGACTTGCCGCCCAACGCTTTCAGGCACAGCAGTTCGACTTCGTCGGGCGTGACGGCGTCGGTCGCCAGGGAATGCGTATGAGGCGCGAACCAGCCCACGTCGCCCGTCAACAGGTTCCGCGCCCAGCCGGCCGGGTTCTGGCCTTTGAACCGCAGCGTGTAGGCGCGGCGGCCGAAGTAGATCGGGTCGTAACTGGGGCTGCCCCGCGAGATCACATGCCACGACAGATGCGTGTACAGCGCGTTGCCTTCCAGGATCACGGGCTTGCGGAGCCGCGATTGGACGCCCAGCGCGATCCGCCCCTGGTTGCGCCAATGCGGCGGCTGGACAGCGACCTCCTCGCCGCCGTCGAAGTACGACATGTCGGCCCCCACTTCGTTGAACACGTGCGCAATGCGGTCGCAGATCTCGTCGATCATGGTGCTCTTGACGTCCGGACAGTAGACCGTGTGCCCCCAGATGGGAAAGCAGTTGACCAGATGCCCCACCGCAGCGCCCTCGGCGTGCGCGACGACCGTCGTTTTGTGCAAACCGCGCTGGCACTGGGCGAACCCGTTCGTGGTGAGTTTCTCGTACCGAACGATTTCACCTTCGACGTACAGATCCCCCTTCTCCGGCCACCCGTCGGTCGACTCGCGGATGCCGATCTCGGTGCTGCTGGTATCCAGCGGAGCAGCCAGCGTCGCGTGGCGGTCCTGCAGCAAGCGCGGATCGGCCTTGGGCGTGATGTAGGGATCATCCTTGGATCCCCACCCGACCATGCCTTGCATCACGTGCATGCCGAGCTGCATCCCGGCGGCGTGAACCTTGTCAGCCACGGCCTTGAGCCCGGCCAGTCCGTCGGGGAACAGGGTCGGGTTGGGCTCGTACGAGGGCGTGCTCCGTTCCCAGAAGATCTCGATACAGCCGAATCCGCCCCGCGCGAACTCGATCACCTGATCGATGTTCTGCTGGTTGACGCCGCCGCACATCAAGTACGAAGCGAACCGTTCCGGCGCCCGCTTGATCCACACCCCGTTGATCGTCGGGTGCGGCAGCCCTTGTTCCAACTCGACGATTTCGATCGCATCCAGCAGCTTGCTTGACGGTTCCGGTCCGCCGGTCGGCACGCCGACGATCGCCACCTTGGCCCCCACGATGCCGAATTCGCGGTACGCCCGCGCCGTGGGCACGCCGTGCGAGCCGCCGTCGGTGCGGTCGTTGCACGCCAGCACGCAAGCCGCGAACTGCCCGTCCCACGCCGCGTTGACCAGCGCCCCGGCGTTCTCATTCATCTTCACGCGCAGGTTGCACAGCTGGAGCCAATCGAGTTCGCCGCCTGACACGCCCGTCACGGTCAGCGTAAAGTACCGCGGCCGAATTTCGACTTTGGCCGTCACCTGGCACGGACAGTCGGCAAAGGAAACCGTCAGCACGTCGCCATTCAACTCCACCTTCGACGCGGCAAACGTCTTCGGCCCTTGACCAGCCACCATGAACGGGACACCCGACTGGGCATAGTCCTGCCTGTCAGCCAGATTGACCAACGCCCGGTTCTTCCCGTCGGTGCCGATCTCATAGCGGCAGACCTCATTCTCAAGCACCACCGCGTGTTCCGTAACGCGTGGCTCCGCCGCGGGCTCGGCGGACATGGCGATTCTCGCAACGAGGGAAGACGCGACACAACCCGAGACCGCAGCCGCAATCAAAACACATCGGTTCAACATGACGGTTCCTCCTGGTTTGACGTTCATTGATAGCAACGACAAGCCGCCCCGTCCAGCGCGAGCAGGTCCGCACGCATCAGATCAGGGCGGTTGACGGCCCCACCAGCGTCATGTTCGAGTCCGCCACGAGTCCGTCGCCGTCACTAGCACCAAACTCGGCCAATTATGAATTCTGTACGTCTGAGCCCTGCCGCCGGACCGTGATTTCATAAAGATCCCGAAGAACCATCGATATCCCGTTTGGTGCTAGGCAGGCACGCGGAGCTGTGATACGATTTCCACGGGTGGATTTCGGAGGAGACCGCGAATCATGGCAGTCGAAACACGAGACGACTTGAAGAGTTTCCACGAGTTTGTCGGAGAGCAGATTGTGACGGGTGGCGAAGACTTGGCTCCCGATCAAGTGCTCGCCATGTGGCAGGATCGCATCGAGACTATCAAAGCGGTCCGCGAAGGACTGGAAGCGGTGGAAGCCGGACGCACAAAACCTCTCGCCCAATTCGCTGACGACTTCCGGCGGCGCCACAACATCCCGGACGAAGAATGACCTATCGAGTGGCCGTTTCCGAACCGGCGGAGCGAGACGCCGACAGGATTTACGTTTGGCTGCGCCGACGTTCGCCAGAAGGTGCCGTGCGTTGGTGGCAGGCATTCCTCGGCGCACTCGAAAGGCTCAAAGAACACGCCAGCGGTCTCGCTCTCGCTCCCGAAGCCGACCACTTCGACGAACCGCTGCGGCAAGTCCTTTTCAAGACGCGCCGCGGACGCACGTATCGGGCGTTGTTCGTCATCCGTGGTCGCGTCGTCCACGTGCTGCGCGTGCGCGGAGCAGGGCAAGACCGTGTCAGCCGTGGTGAAGTCGAGCTACCATGATGGAGCGATGAAATGGATGACACGCATCTACTTCGAGATTGCGGGCGATCCCGACTTCAACCACTACAGCCGCGAGCTGGCCGACCGCCAGCAGCAAGAAGAAGGCGTGCCGGTCGTTCTGGTGCGCGCCCAGGGCCTTGCGCCACCGCAAGGTTCTCGGCGCATTGAGCCCGTCATCGAACCGACGTCGCCAGCCTTGTTTTCACCGTGACCAATGCCAAGCGAATCCAGAGAAGGTCTAAGACCTACGTTGGGTTCGCGGCCTTTCGCGACTTCTTGTCGGATTTGGGCTTCAGGCTGATCGTGCTCTCGGAAGACCACATCGCCTTTCAGCACGACACGGGCGACACGCTGCTCGCGCTGCCCGCGTACGAGCCGAACCAGCACGTCGCTCCCCACCACCCTGCCGTGTTTCGTGCCCAACTGGACGAAAAAGGCATCCCGGAGGCGGACGAGTTCGAACGGCTCGCGGCTTCGGCGGGACTTCAGCAAACGGCTTCCTGACGCGGCCACGACCGAAAGGCGTCTCAACACCGTCGAATTGGTTCCGGCTTGGAACGTCGCAGTCAGGTCTTGGTCCGGCGGCGGTGCTTCTTCGAGCTGCTTTGTTCCTCGTATTCGGCTAGTTGGTAATATTACGCAACATGCTGGAAGCCTGTTTCCCGACGAAGATTGTATCGCGGCAGGGCCAGGTAGATCGCGATCGACTCGATAGCGTCCAAAGCATCCTTGAGCGCCAGTCTGGTGACAACGATATCCTCGACCTGACTGCGGCCGAGTTGCTCCGGCGAGTAGAAGCCAAACCAGCTAAAACGCTTCCAGAGGCAGAACAGATCGTCTTCAAGAGCATGATTTCGAAGACGATTGTAGAGACAACCTCTGCCCGCTTGACCAACGTAGACCAACTCGTTGTTGGCGGCGTAGAGTCCGTAGACTGCTGCTTGTTTGGCAAAGTCGACCTCGCGGTCACTTCCCTCCTGCCGGCCGATCAACTGACCCGCCGTCCAGTCGACGTACTTGCGGTGCCACAATTGCCCTGCGCACTAGACGAACTTGCCTGCCATCTCTGGATTCTCCTGGGATGAAAAGATCTGCGGCATCGCGTCCGAACATCTGTCTCAGAGTGTAGCTGAACCGATGTCGGATTGCCAGCGTGCGCGAGTCGCTTCGTCCAGTACACTCATACTTTCCTGGCGGTACCGCGCGACGAAGGGCCCCCCTTGCCCGATCTCCACCGTTGCGCCGTTAATGCCCGCTCTACCGTGTCGGCTCGTGGAGTTCTTTCCGGCCGGCCTGCCCAATACAACGGAAAACCGCTGACTGCTATACTGGACACGTCGCAGTACCCTGCCGTCCTCCTGCCGTTGGAGCCACGCCAATTATGACCAACAACCGGTTCAATTCTGCCCTGTCTGCACTCCGTGCCCTCCGTTGCTGGATTAATGTGATTGCCGCAGTGGCCACACTCAGTCTGGGCTGCGACGCTGCCGCCGCGGAATTCGTCTGGCTGGAAGGCGAGCAGCCGGCGCGGGCGAACTACCAACCCAAGCCGGAAGGCGTGGGGCGGGCGGAGTTTCTTTCGGGGCAAGCTTGGTGGAAGGTCGCGATCGAGGGCGGGCAGGTGGAACGGGAAGCGCCGGCGGAAGGGGTGCTGGTGGATTACGCGTTCGACGCCAAGACGGCGGGCGAGTACGAGATTTGGGCGCGGATCGGCTACGAGTTCGTCCGTGCGCCGTTCAACTGGCGGATCGACAACGGGGAGTGGAAATTGGTGTCGCCGGAGGAACTGACGACCGATCTGATGGAACTGAGTTTCTGGACCGAAGTGGCTTGGCTCAAGCTGGGCGAGCAAACGCTGGCCGCGGGCCGGCATACGCTGTCCTTCCGGCTGCCGAGGACGAAAGACGCCCAGGGCAAGCCGCAACGGATCCTGTTCGCCTTGGACTGCGTGTGCCTGACGGCCGCCGAGTTCCATCCGTACCAGTTCTACAAGCCGGGCGAGGAGCACCAGACGGACCGCGACCGCCAGGCGGCGAAGCAGATGTTCCAGTTGCCCGACGCCGCCACGCCGGAGGCGCGGGTTTGCCTGCCGCTCGACGGACTTTGGGAAATCTGCCGGCACGACGAACAAGTGCCCGGTGAAGTCGCTGCTCCGATCCGAGACTTTCCTGCCGAGCCGCGGTGGACGGCGATCGAAGTGCCGGGCGACAAGAACCGGCGCGAGGACCTGATCTTTGCCCATCGGCTTTGGTATCGCACGCGCGTCCACGTGCCGGACTCGCTGGCTGGCCGCTCGATGATCCTCGTGTTTCCGGCCAACAACCTGAACACGACGATCTACGTGAACGGCCAGTACTGCGGGTTCGACAAGAATCCGTTGGCCCGCCTGCAATTCGACATCACCAGCGCAGTACGGCCGGGTGTGAACGAACTGTGCGTCGGGATCAAGGACGGCTGGTATGGCTACCGGCGGGACCCGGCGGACCCGCTGAAGCTGCGCCGGCGCTGGAACCTGCCGCTGCAATTCTTCAGCAACGGCTTTCAGGAACTGGTCTACCCGATCTGGAACCAGAAGCTGATGGGGATCGTCGGCACGCCACAGTGGATCGCCGCCGGACCGGCCTACACGGCGGACGTGTTCTGCAAACCCTCGGTGGCCGGCAAGAAGTTGGGCGTCGAGGTCGCGGTGCAGAGCAACCGGCCGGCGGTGAAACAGGCCGCGCTGGTGCTGGAAGCCGTGAATGACAAGACGGGCGACGTGGAGAAGCGTTGGACGCCGGCACCGGTGGACGTGAGCAGCGGCCGGGCCATGCTCGCGACGGACCTGGACTGGGAGAACCCAAAACTGTGGTGGCCCGACGAGCCGAACTGCTATCGGCTGCGGACCACGGTTCAGGTGGACGGTCGGCCGGTCGATGTCCAAGAGACGCTGTTCGGCTTCCGCCAATGGACGTGTGACGGGATTCACCTGCGGCTGAACGGCGTCAAGTGGCAGGGCTTCACCGAGCACGGCGTGCCGGGCCGCACGCCGGAGGAGCATCTGGCGTCGCTGAAGGATACGAAGTTCAACTACGGCTTCAGCCGCATGTGGCCGCAGCACGGCGGGCAGTACAAGTGGCTGGGCCAGGAGCCGGAGAAAGTGCTCGCGGTGATGGACCGGGGCGGAGCCTTGATCCGCCGCACGGGCTACTTGGACGGCGAAGCGGCCGGCTATCTGCCTGGCGTCTTCGAGGAACTCGGCGCCAACTGGATCGACCATCTGACGGCCTGGATCAAGGGCGAGCGGAACCATCCCAGCATCATGATCTGGTCGGTCGAGAACGAATTGAATTTCATCAATGCCCGCAACCTCGGTTCGCTGGACAAGTGGGAGCCGGTGCTGACGCGGGCCTGGGAGGCGATCCAGCGAGTGGACCCGACGCGGCCGATGATGATCGACGGCGGCGGCGCGACGCGGGCCCAGACCCTGCCCGTCCACGGGGACCACTACAGCACCAAGCCGTTCTGGAACTACCCGCAGTTGGCCTACGAAGCCAACGCGGACCAGCGCGAGTGGACGTGGGACGAGAAGCGGCCGAAGTTCATCGGCGAGGAGCTGTTCGCCGCGGGCATCAACCCGGCGTACGCTTATTTCGGCGGCGAGCAGGTGTTCCTGGGCAAGGCCGGCAACCGGCCGGCCGTGGGCAAGGCCATGCAGGTGATCTCGCAAGGCTACCGCTGGTTCGGGATCGCGGCCTGCGACTTCTGCCAGCAGCCCTCCGACG
The DNA here is from genome assembly GCA_964409865.1 of uncultured Pirellulaceae bacterium. Taxonomy (GTDB): domain Bacteria; phylum Planctomycetota; class Planctomycetia; order Pirellulales; family Pirellulaceae; genus Anammoximicrobium. Next base: position 6,445 of record CAYPGE010000005.1, on the reverse strand, counting down.
CCGACGGCTCGCAGTACAACGAATGGGCGCCGCGAGCCGTGCTGGTGCGGCAGTGGGATTACACGTTTGCTTCAGGTCAGCCGGCCAAACGTACGGTGGGGATCTTCAACAACACGCGTTTCGCCGAGCCGCTGACGTTCGCCTGGAGACTGGTGCTGGACGGCCGCGAAATCGCCGCCCGCTCCACGACGCATCGGGTTCCGCCCGGCGAGAACGAGAAGTACGACGTGGAATTGCCGATCCCCGACACGGACCGGCGGCTCGAAGGACAGTGGACGCTGACCCTGGCCGCAGCGGGCACGGAGGTGTTCCGGGCGGTCAAGGAGGTCTCCGTGTTGCCCGTCGGCCCGAGCCGCCCGAAGCCGCCAGCGGTGGCTCGGCTGCAGGCAGGCGATCTGTTCGTCCATGACCCGAAGCGCGCCGCCAGCGAGTTTCTGAAGTCGCACGGCATCGCCTTCACGCCGCTGGAGCGGCTGACTCCGCCGGACGTTCCCGGCAAGGTGTGGCTGGTCGGTCAGGACGCCCTTTCCCCTGGCGACACGTCGTCCACCGCGTTCGCGGCGTACGCGGCGGGCGGCGGCCGAGTGCTGCTGCTGGAGCAGGACCACCCGCTGCGCTACCAGGGGCTGGGGCCGGCCGAAGTCGAATTCCAGACGAACGTCGGCCGCACGGCGTTCGCCGAGGACCTGTCGCACCCGCTGCTGCAGGGCTTGCAGGACAAGGACTTCTTCACGTGGGAGCCGGGCGAGGTGGTCTACAAGAACGCGTATCTCAAACCGCAGCGCGGCGCCCGGTCGCTGGTGCAGTGCAACGAATCGCTGCTGAACTCGGCGCTGCTGACCATTCCGGTCAACGACGGCTTGGTCACGCTCTGCCAGTTGGCCGTGGGCCAGAAGCTCGCGGACAACCCGACCGCCCAGACGCTGCTGCTCAATGCGCTGGACTACAGCGCCGCGTATAAGCTGGAGTTCCTCAAGACGGCTGCGGCTGTCGAGCCGGCGCTGGGCAAGGTGCTGGATTCGATCAACCTGCAGTACGCCCCGGCCGCCGATCCGCTGGCGGCCATGGCGGCGGGCCGGATCGCCGTCATCTCGGCCACGCCGGACAACCTCAAGACGTTGGCCGCCAATGCCGCCAAGGTGCAGGCGTACCACGAGGCCGGCGGCTGGCTCGTGCTGCACGGCCTGACGTCCGAGGGACTGGCGGACTTCAACCGGCTCGTGGGGTTCGAGCACCTGCTCCGGCCCTTCCGCCGCGAGCGGGTGACGATCGCCGTGCCGCGCAACCGACTGCTGGCCGGCGTGTCGCTGGCCGACGTGGCCCTGTATTCCTCCGAGCGGATCTTTTCCTGGCAGGCGGGCAACTTTGTGGCCTCGGACACGTTCAGCTTCGTGGTCGATGTCGACGACGTGGCCCCGTTTGGGACCTGGGACAGCGACGCCTGGTACAACTTCGTCAACGGCATGGTCAGCGCCGACGGCTGGAAGTACATCCAGAACCATCCGGCCGAAAACAACACCTACCGGCTGACGCTGCCCAAGCCACAGGAACTGGCCGCCTGGACTTGGGACGGCAACGTGTTCTACAACCCGACGCGGCGCGTGGAGTTGATCTTCGGCGGCGACGAGGCGGGCAGGCTCGCTTTCAACGTGCCTCCGGACGGCGAACCGGCCACGTTCGACATCGACCCGCCCCGCACGGCGAAGCAGATCGCGATCCGCCACGCCGAGTTCGATGACATCCCGGAGAAACGTCAGAACGGCGTTCAGATCATCGGCTGTGACAACGTCGCGTTCTATGCCAGACGGCCGGCCGATTTCCGCCAGCGCGTGCGGCCGCTGCTCAACAGCGGCGGCCTGGTCGAGTACCCGCGCGGCGCCGGCGGCACCGTGCTGGCTAACCTGCTCTTCAAAGACGCGGAAGAAGTCCCCATCAACGCCGTCAAGAAACGCCGCGTGCTGGCGTCGATCCTGCGGAACCTCGGCGCACCCTTCGGCGGCGGCAAGACGGTGATCGCCGGGGCCCGCTTGGCGTACTCGCCCATCGACATCTCCGCCCACGCCACCCAGTACCGCACCGACCGCGGCTGGTTCGGCGACGCCCGATTTACGCTCAAGGACTTGCCCGTGGGCCTGCAGAACCTGGCGGGCGTGAACTACGACATCTACGAATTCCGCACCTCGCCGGTCCCGACCTGCATCATGCTCGCGGGCCCCCGCGTGCCCGGTCAATTACCGAAGGAGGTCAAGGGCATCGCGGTGAACCGCCAGGCGGACGCGTTGTTCTTCCTGCACACCGCCCGCATCGACCGGCGCCGCAACGAACGGGAGAAAAAGGAGGGACAACCGTTTGACATCGTGCGCTACGTGGTCCACTATGCGGATGGTCAGGACGAAGTCGTGCCGATCCTGGCTGAAGTTGATATCGACGACTACCGCGTCCAGCAGCCTCAGCCGCTGCCCGGAGCGCAGCTGGCCTGGACCAAGCCCTACGAGGATACGGAATTCCATGCCGCCGTGTATGCCAAACAGTGGAACAACCCACGGCCGGATATCGAGATCCGCTCGCTGGATGTGCTGCCCGGCGACAACACGCGCGGAACCGCCGCGTTGCTGGCCGTGACCGCCGCGCTGGCCGAATAGCTGCGAGCGAACATTGGGTAGGCCGGAAGCAACCGTGACCGAAACAACTTCCCGAGCCTCGATCCAAATCGTCATAAGTACAGAAAAAGCGGAGCAACGCTGACAGAAAGATGGGGTGACAGAAAAATGACATGACGGGACGGATAGGGGAACAAGTCCTGGATTCCCTTCGCGAATGCGAATTCTTCGTTTCTTCATCTTTCTGTCACCTCATCTTTCTGTCAGCGATTCCAGATTTCTCTGCACGAATCGGGAACTTGTTTCGATCCGCGTTGCAACAAGTCCGCGCAGTTCCGGCCTACTTCCTTTGCCAAGAGAGGACCAACGATCCATGAGACCTGCATTGCTTGTTTTGGTCGCCGCGCTGTTGCCTGCGGCGGCCGCTCCCGCCGCCGATGCGGTCAAGCCGTGGAAATGCTCCGCGGCGAGCCTGCGGCCGTTCTGGCTCTCCCAGACGATGGAGGGCGAGAGCGTGTTGTTTGTGCAGGACAAGGCCGACGGCCGGCCCAGAGCTTCGCTGCTGTTCGAGCCCACGCAAGTCTTGTCCGTGTCCGCTTCCTCCGGCGCGATCACGTACCAGGAAAGTCGAGACTACGTATGGAAACCGGGGACGCGAGAGATCACGCTGCCGGCAGGGTCCAGGGTTGTGTTCCGCACGCCTCAGGACCTGCGCCGGCCCGCCGGTTCGCAACGCCATCGCTTGACGCATCGGGACGGGAACGGGGAAATCCTGTTCGGCGCGACCCATGAATACCATGACCTGCAAACGGTCGTCACCTATGCGCACCAGGGCGGCTGGGCTGGACCAAGGCCGTCGTTTGCCGGAGATCAGTTGCCGCGCACGGTCAAGCGACTGTCAGAAAAGCAGCCCCTGACGATCGCCCTGTTGGGCGACAGCATCTCGACCGGTTGCAATGCCTCCGGTTGGGCCAACGTCGCTCCGTTCCAACCTCCGTACCAGGACCTGCTCGTGATGAATCTCCAGGCGGTTTATGGTGCCAAGGTCACCCTGCACAACTTTGCCGTCGGCGGCACGGACACCGCTTGGGGACTGGCGAACATCGGCAAGGTGATCGAGGCCAAGCCGGATCTGGTGATCCTGGCATTCGGCATGAACGACGCCGCAGGGCGGCCTGCGGATCAGTACCAGGCGAACATCCGGGCGATGATCGCCGCCGTGCGCCAGGCACTGCCGGAGGCCGAGTTCATCCTGGTGGCCACCATGCTGGGCAACGAGAACTGGACGATCCTGCGGCACGAACGCTTCCCCCAATACCGCGACGCGCTGATAGAACTCTGCGGCTCCGGCGTCGCCTTGGCCGACCTGACCGGCATGTGGGCGGAACTGCTGCGGCACAAGCAAGACTGGGACCTGACCGGCAACGGCGTCAATCACCCCAACGACTTTGGTCATCGAGTGTACGCGCAGGTGCTGTCGTCGCTGTTGATCGCCCCGTGAAAGACCGTAGACCGCTCGCTCCGCGAGCGGATTTCGTCTCGCGGAGCGAGACGTCTACGTTTTCCGCTCCGCGAAAAACGAGACTCTCACAGCGACCGTCCGCGCCGGCGGGCCACGGTGCGGTAGACGGCGAGCACGTTTTCGACCGGTGTATCGGGCTGGACGTGATGGCAGGGGCCCAGGACAAAGCCGCCGCCGCGTCCCACCTCGTCCATCAGGCGGTCGACTTCCTGTTCGATTTGCGGGACCGAGGAATGCTGCAGCCAGCCCTGCACGTCGACGGCGCCGTGCAGCACCAGCCGGCCGCCGAACTCGCGTTTCAGGTCGTAGGGGTCCATGCCGGCCGCCTGGCGCTGGATGGTCTGCAGCGCGTCCATCCCGCAGGCCAGAAACTGGGGGATCAGGGCCCGGCTGGAGCCGCAGCAGTGGTGCGTGACCTTGGCGCCGAAGGAGTGTACGAGGTCGAAGAGTTCCTTCTTCTTGGCCGCGAACAGCCGGTCGAACTTGGCGGCCGAGAGCAGCGGGGCGCGCTGCGTCCCAAAATCATCGCCGCACAGGACCAGGTCGATCCGCCCGCGCGCCGCCCGCAAGACGCGTTCGACGTACTCCAGGTAGAACCGGTGCCGCCGCTCGACAATGTACAGATACACGGGGTCTTCCACGGCGATGTCGATCAGCACCTGCTCGACGCCGCGGCCGAATGCCACGCCGTTGATGAAATCCTGCACGGCAAAGCTGCCGGCGGCAAGGGCCAGATCCGGATAGCGGGCGCAAATGGCTCTCAGGGCATCGTAGTCGAACCAGTCGGGATTGGGCCAGGGGAACGCCGCCGCCTGCTCGACGGTTTCCCAGCCGGCATACGGCGAATTCACGGGCTCGGCATATTCGCCGAACTCATTCGGCATCGGCCGCTTTCGGATGCCCCACAGGTCCATGGTCGAGCCATCGTCGAACGCCGGCAGCGGCGGGCCGACGTACGGCGGAGCGACATAGCGGATGTCGGTCCCCAGCCGCTCCGGGAGCACGTTGTCCCCCGGCCCGCCCATCGGCGAGAACCCCTGGCTTGCGGTTGGCGGCAGGTTGGTCAAGCCGAAATGCACCAGCAGCGCCTGGTGGATTTCGGGCGTGGCGTAGTAATCGCACGGCGTGAAATCAGGCGTGCTGTGAGCAAACGCAGTCCGGACCCGTTCGCGTGGCGTCATCGTGGCCGCCTTTCCGAGGTGGCGGATATCAGTACTGGAGTTCGGTGCCGAAGTAGAAGCTGCGCCCCGGCTGGTAGACCCCGTACCCGGTGCGCAGGTCCAGATGCTCGCGGTACTGCTTGTCCGTCAGATTTTCGACCCCGGCGATCAACAGCAACGAGTCGGTGGCCTGCCAGTAGCCGCGCAGGTCAAAGGTGGTGAATCCGGGAGTCTCTTGTTCGAACAAAGAAGAAGCCACGCGGTCTTGGTTGTCCACGATGCGTGCGGAAAACTCCAACGCCCAACGGCACTGTTCGTCCGGGTCATGCACACGAAGACCGAGACGGGATTCGAGTGGCGCGATTCCGGGAAGAGGCTCCTCAGGACTAAAGGTAAAGAACGGCGGATAATCAAAGACACCGCGAATACCTCGAGTTTGATCCCGTCCCTCGAGAACCGTGAGCGTTCCAAAGCCCGTCAGCCAGTCGCTGCAGTCATACTCGCCGTATGCCTCGCCGCCAACGAGGGTGGCCAGATCCGTATTGATGAACCGTACCAAGAGCGATCCGGGATCGTAGAGGCCGGGAAAGAAGCCCCACGTCTGATAGGTGATGTAGTCCTCGATCCAAGCGTGGAAGGCACGGACATAACCCCGAAAACGGTCGTAGTCAGCATTCAAGCCCACATCAATCTGCCAGATTCGCTCGGCAGCGAGGCCCGGGGTGCCCAGGACCTTGGTGAATCCTTGCTGGAGAATGGCCAAGAACGGTGCCGCCGCATAGAGTTCCGTGAGCGTTGGCGGGCGCATCGCACAACCTAACCCGGCTACGGCAGTCCAGTTGGGATCAAGTTCGTAATCTGCCGTCAAGAACGCGGACCAAAGGCTGAAGTTCCGGCTGAACTCGCCGCCGAGTGATTGTTCCAAGTCATCGAGCGCACCATCGCCGTTCCAATCGGTATTGGCCACGAATTGTTGGGCATCCGTAGATACCCAATCAAGCCGCCCGCCTGTCTTCATCGTCAGAGCATCATTCACGGGTAGCACGGCCTCGGCAAAGACGCCAGGTCCCGTCGAGTCGCAGCGCGGAATCGGAAAATTGTAGTTCTTCTGTGTCCTTTCCGCAAACGTGCGCGTGGCAAAAAAATCGGCGAGGCGGGGGGGG